>JAFYCG010000124.1 GCA_017539825.1 Solobacterium sp.
TCGTCAACGATGAAAAAGTAGGTAAATAATTTCGGGAGATGGAAGGAAGCCATCTCTTTTTATGACCGTTTGCGGTTGTTGGTGAGATGATCTGCAACTATAATAGTAAACATGAAATTGGGGGAAGCAGTATGAGAAAAAAACAGTTTCTGTTAGTTGGTCTGGTAATAGGTCTTATATCTCTGGGTATCGGCATATATATGAACGTTTTTGAAACAAACGGTTTCAAACCGGTAACTGCGGTTATTGACCATGTGGATGAAACATGGACCGGTACAACAGGGGATGAGGGGTCTGAGTACGAATATGATGTCTATGTCAAATATACGGTGGATGGAAAGGACTATTACGGAAGAAGTGATTTCTATGCGCCGGGATATGAAGCAGGCAAGGAAATTAAAATCTACTATAATCCTGAAAATCCCGAAGAGATCCATGGGGATGCGAAGGGCTTCGGATTGTATCTCATGATCCTTGGACCGGTTCTGATTGCTTCCGCAGGAATGATGTCATTGAGAGGAGCTGTATGATGTCAGGTATCATAAATATTCTTTTATTAATCTGCGGCATATTCTATGCGGTTTTATGTATCTTCAGCATCGTTACGGGAATGATCTACATGAGCGGGAAAAAGGAGCTGAATCCTTTGGAATTATCTGATAAGTTCATGGAAAAATTATCCGATCCCGAAAAAAGAACAGCCTTTGCGAAGAAGATGGGTTTTGTCACATTTGTGGTAGGCATTGTACAGGGAATTACTTCTTATGCAATACTGAAAGCAGGGAAACCATTGTATTATTGGATTGCGCTTGGATTTACGATCTTTTCCATAGGGTCTGTATCCGTCAAACTCAAGGGAAAGATCAATGCGTTTCCGTTATTGAAGTTTGTTGCCTATGTCAGCATACTGATTGTATTGCTGCTGGGTGGGACAAGAATTCTGTTTTTCTCTTAACCGGAGAATTGTCTCCGGTTTTCTTATGTAAAAAATGAAGCACGAATTGTGCTTCATTCATAGTTATAGTAATTTTTAACTTTGACTTCCTGATTCTGTACTGTAATCTTTCCCAATGTGATAACCGTATCAATATCCAGATTTTCATCCAGTAAGACAAGATCCGCATCGGCATCTTTCTCTATTCTGCCTTTTTGTTTCAGAAGAAGAGCATCGGCAACATTCAGGGTAATCAGTCTGATTGCCTCACAAACCGGTACATGTTTCTCTTTGATCAGGCAGCGGATGGTATCATACAGTGTTTCCATCTTTCCTACACCCATGCCGATGATCTTTTTATCTTCACTCCAGACCGGAAAACTGCCGTTGGAATCCGAACTCAGAGTGATTTGGGAAAGAGGCACTCTCTTCATGGCATTCTGAAGGGTTTCAGCGGTTTTTTCTATGTCAGTTCCGGAAGTAAAGTCGATATATCCGCCCATATCCGCAAATGCATAAGCATCTTCCAGCTGGTTTGCAACATGGGTAGGACGGAAATGGAATATCGGAATATCCGTTTCTTCAATAATCTCCATTACTTTTTTATAGCCGTCTTTGCCTTTGCCCGTATGCATATGAACAACACCGGGTTTTTTAGATAAAAGGGCAGCAGTTCTTGCCTCTGTTGCAATTCTGGCAAGCTCCTGTTTGGAAACATTGCTGGAACGATGGTCACTGATGGCGATCTTGACACCGATGATCTCATCAATAAAAGCGATATCTCTGCCGACAGATCCTGTAAGCGTATTGGAAGGGTATGTATAAGAACCGGTCAGGCAGTATGCCGACATGCCCTGTTCCTTCAGGGCTTTTGTTTTAGCGACAAGTGTTTCAACGCTTTTGGCATGGTGATCCGTCCCTAACAACCCGATGACGGTTGTCACGCCGTAACGGATGCAGTCTGTAAACTGGATTTCCCGGATCAGGCTTGCAAAACCGTCTTCTCCGCCACCGCCGATGATATGGACATGCTGATCGATAAAGCCCGGAACAAGGATTTTTTCTTTGGCGTCTATGACTGTAAAATCCTCATCCCATGTAAAGTCAATATGGGGATGAATCCGGATAATCTTCTGATTACAGATCAGAACATCCTGTATGCCGAGATCTTCCGGACTGTAGACATGTGCATTCTTTATCAACAAAAACATTGTTATTCACCCATCCAGTGGCCTGTTTCCTCTTTGACGTAGTCAAAATAAGCATTCTGTATCTTCAGATAGGTTGCAGCATCTTTCATGCCGACTGCTTTTCCATCCAGTGTATCTGCACGTTTGATTAACTTGCTGGAGGAAAGGACAACTAATTCATCGGCATCATATAATTCATTCAGATCAATTCTTCTGTGAATAA
>JAFYCG010000125.1 GCA_017539825.1 Solobacterium sp.
CGGATATCGATATCTTCGATATTCTTTTCTTCCAACAGGTTCAACAGTGTTTCCGTAATCTGTTTCTGTACATATCTGCTTTTTTCAATACTATTCATCGGGACATACCTTTCTAAGTGTCTCATTTTTAGCGAAACACTTGTCTCTGTGCTTTTTCTAATGATACACTTGTCTCCGTGATACGTCAAACGGAGGATTGCATATGGAAAAGAAAAAGAGACATATACTCAGAAACATCCTGATCGGTTTTCTGGCAATTGTCATTATCCTGGGAATCGGCATGATAGTCATTTTTAATAAGCTGAATGTAAAATATGCGGAATTACCTGATGAACCGGAGATCGGACAGTGGTATAAAGTAACACCGGAAAACGGAAAATCATCTGATGGAAGTGAGTGGCACGGCTTGTTTCGTAAAGGAAAAGAAAATAAAGTGTTTATCTTCTTTTACGGAGGCGGTGTCAGTTTCAGTGAAGAAACCTCATGGAATGAACCGGACTGGTTTTATACACCAAATGTCAGCGGACAGGATCTTCTTGCCGGTGGCGGAATCATGACAACGGATGGAAAAAATCCATTCAAAGACTGGACATTCTTGATCATTGAGTACTCAACAGGTGATTTCCATTGCGGACAGAATGAGCTTCATCTGGAAAGAGATGACAAAGAAAAAACCGTCTATCATAACGGTTACAACAATTATTCCGGTTATATGCAGAAAGTTCTTCCTTATATCGGAGAACCGGATGCACTGGTCATTGCAGGATCATCCGCCGGAGGATTCGCAACTTCTTTGTTAAGTGATGATATTATCGGATACTTCCCAGACACAAAGAATATAACCTCCTGTGTTGACAGTTCCCTGCTTTACTACGACGGCTGGAAGGAAACTGCGAAGAACATCTGGAATGCACCGGAAGAGATCGTTTCCAAACTGACAGGTGACAATATTGTCCTGGACAGTCTTGTTGATCTGCAGATGAAACATCCGGAAGTCAAGATCCTGTTTACCTGTTCAAACCGAGATGATGCCCTGCAGAGTTATCAGGCTTATCTGGATGATGGTAAGATGGGTACAAGCAAAACCTATTCCGACCAGTTTCAAAAAGGTCTGCAGAAGATGGTATTTGACATGCAGGAAAAACTGGATCATCCGGGTTTCTATATCTTTGAATGCGGCCTCAAAAAAGATACAACAAGCACCCAGCATCAGATCCTGATCGCCAACATCTTTGATAAGCTATCCGGCGGAAAAAGTGCCGTGGAATGGCTGATGGATTCCGTAAACGGAAACATCAACAGTTACGGTTTGGAACTGCTGGAAAAAGAATACTGACATGGAAAGATCGGCAATGCCGGTCTTTTTTTGAATATATGCAATATGCCTTCTGTGAAAAGAATCTTCAGTATTCTTCATTTTTTGTTCACCTTTACATCATCCCTTCTTTTCTTTTTTACGTCATCCTTTTAGCAGCAGGAAAAGGAGGTGATAACGATGAATACGTATACAGTATTAATTCCTGCCTATTGTCCGGGTAAAGGACTGATCGGGCTTGTTGAAGCATTAAAGGAACGCAATATGGAATGTATCGTTGTAAATGACGGTTCACCGGAAGAATACGATTCTGTATTTCAAAGTGTTTCTGATTCTGCTGTTGTACTTGCCCATGAAATAAACAAAGGAAAAGGTGCGGCCATGAAGACCGGCTTTGCATATATCCGTGACCATTATAACGACTGCATTGTCGTAACTGCAGATGCGGATGGCCAGCATCTGCCTGTGGATATTCAGCACATTGCCGAATGTGCCGAAAGCGCTTATGGTTCACTGGTTCTTGGCACCCGCTCCTTCAAAAAGGAAGATGTACCTTTCAAATCCTACTACGGAAATAAAATCACGGAAACGGTTTTTCGGACATTTACCGGTGTGCATGTTCATGATACACAGACCGGATTAAGAGCGTTTCACAGTTCCTTAATCGATACCATGTTAAAGGTACCGGGAGATCGTTATGAATATGAAATGAACAAGTTGCTGCGCTGTGTGAAGGAAAAGATTCCTTTTCAGGAAACAGAGATTACAACGGTATATGAAGATAACAATTCCTGTTCCCACTTTCATCCCTTCCGTGATTCCTTCCTAATCTACAAACAGATCCTTCGTTTCGGGCTGTCTTCAATCGCCAGCTTCTTTGTCGATCTTTGTGCTTTTGAAATCTTCACATTATTTTGCAAAGGCAGTACGGGTATCCTGGCTTCCAATATATTAGCTCGTCTTATTTCCGCAACCTTTAATTATGAAATTAATCGCAAAGCGGTATTCAACGATCAAAGCACAAGAAAGAAAAGCATCATGAAATATGCAGCCCTTGCCTTAACAATCCTGGCATGCAATACAGCGATCTTGTATCTCTTGACCGGTATTCTGCATATGAATCCTCTTTTTGCGAAAGTGTTAACGGAAATGATTTTGTTTATCTTTTCCTGGACAATACAAAACAAATATATCTTTACAAACCATACAGAAAGGATGGTGAATCAATCATGAAAAAAAGAATGTTTTATACAGTTGACTGTTTTCTGATAGCCTGTCTTATGATCTACACATTGCTGGATACATTTGTGATCGCAAAGGAATATCAGACAGTTGATGCCCATGTAGCATCAGACACCTACACACAAGAGACTGCATCAGTGGATACTTCCTCCCGCCATGGTGTAAAACACCGTCACGAATCTTCGGATTCGGATACAGTAACCTCTGTCAACAAGGCCTCTTTGGATGAAACATCCTATTCCGATGAGAACATCCAAATAACCATTGAGGAATATACCTATAACGATACACAGGTCTATGTCGCAGATGTACAGCTGTCATCCATTGATTATCTGTATGCGGCATTTGCGGATAATGTTTACGGAAAGAATGTTACCGATGAAACCAGTACCATAGCGGAAGAAAACGGTGCAATCCTTGCGATAAACGGTGATTATTACGGTGCACGTAACAGCGGTTATGTATTGCGTAACGGCACACTCTACAGAGATACGGTTTCTTCCTATGACCAGGAAGATCTTGTGATCAATACCGATGGCAGTTTCTCCATCATTACAGAAGGTTCCGTAAGTGCACAGGAAATCGCTGCTTCCGATGTACTTCAGGTCTATTCGTTTGGACCGGCACTCATCATTGATGGTGCAATCAGTGTCACTGCAGAGGATGAAGTCGGTAAGGCAAAAGCCTCTAACCCTCGTACGGCTATCTGTGAAATTGAACCATTGCATTATCTTCTTGTTGTGGCAGACGGACGTACAGATGAAAGTGAAGGTCTTTCTCTCTATGAACTCGCACAGTTTCTGGACGAAAACTTTGATGTAACAACAGCCTACAACCTGGATGGCGGTGGTTCTTCCACCATGGTCTTTAACGGCCAGCTTGTCAACAATCCGACAACCAGCGGCAACAATATATCAGAAAGGAGTGTCAGTGATGCAATTTGTATTGGATATTAAAAAGAATAAGCCTTTATTGATCTGGCTTGGAATATCTGTATTCTGTATGGTATTCGCATTTATTTATGAGTTATTCAGTTTCGGTGTTTATTCAATGCGCATGATTCTGATGTTTCTCTATCCCCTGCTTCTCGGTGCACTTCCCTGTCTTATCTTGAAAAGACAGATGGGACGTTTCTTCAATGACGGCATTCTCCTGTTAACCGGTGCAAGCCTGTTGGCAGGTGTACTGGAAATTTATGGTACAACCAGTATAATGACTGATCTGATGTGGTGGATGGGTATCATCTTCCTGTTCTTAGGTCTGATTCTCAACAAGAGGAACATTACATGAAACATAACTCTTTTAAGGAACAGATCCTCTTGGCATGCAAAGGCATCCTGGTAGGTTCAGGGGCAATACTCCCCGGTATTTCCGGCGGGGTATTATGTGTCGCATTTGGCATCTATGAACCGATGATGGCATTACTCTCTCATCCTGTATCTTCGTTCAAGAAGTACTACAAAATGTTTATCCCCTTCCTGATCGGATGGATGATCGGATTCGTTCTGCTTGCAAGGCTGGTTGAGATGTTATTTACAGGTTCGTCGGTGATAGCGCTCATGTTGTTTGCAGGACTGATCTTCGGAACGCTTCCGCAGATTCTGCAGGAGGCTGATCAGGATACAGAGACAGGCTGGTCACCTTTAATCCTTTCTCTTGTCTTTGCGGTATTGTTGTTTACATTTGTGAATTCATCTGTAAGCATACAGATCAGCATCAACGCTTTGACATATGTATTAGCCGGTGCGATCTGGGGTCTGAGTCTGATCCTGCCAGGATTAAGTTCTTCTTCCCTGCTGATTCTGATCGGTATCTATCAGCCCATGACAGCAGGTATTGCCGCAATGGATTTCCGTGTGATTCTGCCTTTGTTAGCAGGAATGAGTATGACGGTTTTAACATTATCAAGGATCGTTAATGAGATGTTTGAAAAGAAACGAGGACTGATTCTCAAGATCATAAGCGGAATCATTATCGCTTCCACACTGTTTATTCTTCCTGCATCATTCCCTTCCGCAATGCAGTTATTTGCGTCACTTCTTTGTTTTATCGGCGGATATATACTTGCAAGAGGCATGGATCTGCAGAAAGAAAAGCTGATGATCTGATGATCCTTATGGTTTAAAACCTGCCATGATGAAAAATCAGTCCCCCTTTTTACAAAATCATGCCGAAAGATTTTTAATCTTCATTACATGGACATTATCACATTCGCAATCCATAAAGCCTTAAAGACAAAAACACGGATGATTTTTGGCTAATATGTGATTTTGTATGAAACTTAAGTAAATATGAACCCTCGATTTGTGATATATTATTTATAGAAATATAAGGAGAAAATTAATTTATGGCAAAACCAGTAGTATTAGTTGTCATGGACGGTGTTGGCTGGACTGAAAAAGACATGGGCAACGCTGTTCTGCATGCTTACAAACCGCAGATCGAAGAACTGATGTCCAAGTGGCCTCACACAACAATCAAGGCTTCCGGTACAGCAGTTGGTCTTCCGGATGACACAGACATGGGTAACTCCGAAGTAGGACACAATGCACTCGGCTGCGGTCAGATCTACTCTCAGGGTGCTAAACTCGTTAACGAATCCATCGAAAGTGGCGACATCTACAAATCCAGTGCTTGGAAAGGTGCAGCTGAATTCGCTAAATCCCATAACGGTAAAATGCATTTCCTCGGCTTGCTTTCAGACGGTAACGTTCATTCCAACATTTCCCATCTGATCGCTATGATCAAAGAATGCAAGGCAGAAGGCCTGAATGAAGTCAGAGTTCATATCCTTCTCGACGGACGTGACGTTCCTGAAACATCTGCACTGCAGTATGTTGATCAGCTCGAAGGCGTTCTTGCTGAACTCAATGACGGCACATTCAACGGACGTATCGCTTCCGGTGGCGGCCGTATGGTCATCACTATGGACCGTTACGAAGCTGACTGGAGCATGGTTGAAAAAGGATGGCACATCCATGTTATGGGTGATGGCAGAAAGTTCGCTAATGCAACAGAAGCAATCGAAACATTGCGTGCTGAAGGCGGCTACACAGACCAGTTCCTCCCAGGATTTGTTATCGCAGACGGTGATACACCTGTAGGAACAATCGATGACGGCGACTCCGTAATCCTCTACAACTTCAGAGGCGACCGTGCAGTTGAAATCTCCAAGGCATTTAATTACATGAACAAGGGATTTGATTCCTTCGATCAGGTTAAAAAGCCAAACGTATTCTATGCAGGCATGCTGCAGTATGACGGAGACCTCAAGCTTCCGGATAACTTCCTCGTTGAACCACCGCACATTGAACATACACTGAGTGAATTCCTCGTAAACAAAGGCGTTTACAGCTATGCATGCTCCGAAACACAGAAGTTCGGTCACGTTACATATTTCTGGAACGGTAACAGATCTGAAAAGTTCTCCGATGAACTCGAAACATGGGAAGAAATCCCATCCGATATCATCCCATTCGAACTGAAGCCATGGATGAAAGCTACTGAAATCACAGATCATATGGTTGAAGCAATTGAATCCGGTAAATACCAGTTCTTACGCTGCAACTATCCGAACGGCGACATGGTCGGTCATACAGGAAACTATGAAGCAACATTAATCGGTGTTGAATCCGTAGACCTGATGCTGAAGAGAATCATGGATGCCTGCAAGAAGATGGACTATACACTCATCGTTACAGCTGACCATGGTAACTCCGATCAGATGTATGACAAGGGCTTCAATGAAGACGGCACACCTAAGGCAAAGACAAGCCACACATTAGCTAAAGTTCCGTTTGCAATCTACAAGGGACCGGAAGGCACAGA
>JAFYCG010000126.1 GCA_017539825.1 Solobacterium sp.
GGCAATGCTTTCTTGAATGCTTCATAGCAGACAAGGTGTGCATGGTTATGCAGCGGAGCGAGTTCAGCAAGTTCATCAACCTTGCTTACCACATCATCGTCTACAACGATTGAACCGTCAAAGTATGCACCACCCTGGACGATACGGTGGCCGGCACCCTTGATTTCGTCGAGGCTTTCAACAATACCGAGATCCTTCAGATTCTTAAGCAGAATATCAACAGCTGTCTTATGATCCGGTAACGGAAGATGTGTGACAACCTTTTCACCATTATACTTGATGGTGAAGATACCCATGTCCAGACCGATTCTTTCTGCCTGTCCGCTAGCCAAGACATTCTCACTTGGCATGTCAAATAATTGGAACTTTAATGATGAAGATCCAGAATTTACTGAAATTACTTTGCTCATATTTTCCTCCTTATTCCATTTCAGTATTGATACAGTCATCAATCAGTTTGCTGATTTCCTTTGATGCCTGTTTTTTAATTTGTTCATAGAGTTTCATTCTTTTTTGGTAGGAAGCAAGAAGATGCATTTTTTCTTCATACTCTTCAAGCTCTTTACGGCTTCGTTTTAATGTATCATGTACCGCACTTCTTGAGATCCCCATGGATTCCGCTATTTCCTGCAGGGAATTATCATACTCATAATAATCACTGCAGATCTTTCTCTGTTTTTCTGTCAGAAGGACACCATAGAAATCCAGAAGATCGTTGATCAGGAACAAATCATCCATTTGTATCCAGACCTTCTGAAATACTGTATAAATAACTGTCTAAATCAAACGGTCTTAAATCTTCCGGCTGCTCTCCAAGTCCGATAAAGAGTACCGGCAAATGCAGCTTATGCTTGATTGCCAGAACAATGCCGCCTTTTGCGGTTCCGTCCATCTTTGTCAGGATGATACCTGAAAGGGTTGTGCTCTCGGCAAATACCTGTGCCTGAGACAAGCCGTTCTGTCCTGTTGTTGCATCAAGAACAAGCCAGATATTGTGCGGGGCACCTTCGATTTCCCTGCCGGCTACCCTGTTCATTTTCGCAAGCTCATTCATCAGGTTGATCTTGTTTTGCAATCTTCCTGCCGTATCGCACAAAAGAATATCAATGTTATTTTCTTTTGCATATCTGCAGCCGTCTACGATAGCAGCACTCGGGTCGCCGTTTTCTCTTCCCTTGATGCAGGGAATATTGAGGCGCTCACCCCATTTTGCCATCTGTTCAATTGCTCCTGCACGGAATGTATCTGCAGCGACAAAGGCAACGGATTTTCCCATATGACGGTACATATTGGCTAATTTTGCGGCACTGGTTGTTTTTCCGCTTCCGTTAACACCTTCAAGAAGAATGACAGTTGTGCCGTTTTCATTATAGGTGATTTCCTGATCGGGAACTTCTTCATAAATTTCTTTCATGATTTCAATTAAGAAATTCATAGCCCAATGGAATGTGACAGATGGAAATTCATCACATTTCTTTTTTAACTTGTCACAGATCAGGTCGGCTGTTTCAATGCCCACATCACTTTCCAGAAGAATGATTGTCAGCTGTTCAAGGAAGTCATCATTGACACCCTCAAACTGATATTGCATCTCATTCAGCTGGTCACCGAATGTCTGTTTAGCTTTTTTAAATCCGGCAAGATAAACCGCTTTATCTTCCTTTTTTGTGAATACTTCTTTTAGTTTGCTTAAAAAACTCATGCACTTACCTCCAGGGCTGCCGGTTCAGCCATATCAATTGCTTCTCTGAGTTCGACTTTCAGCATCTGGCTGACACCCTGATGCTGCATCGTGACACCATAGAGAACATCTGCATTTTCCATTGTTCCGGGTCGATGTGTTACCACGATAAACTGTGTTCTGTTGGTGTAGTTATGCATAAACTGTGCAAAGCGTTCAACATTGGAAGGATCAAGAGCAGCTTCCACCTCATCAAGGATAACTAACGGAACCGGCTTAACCTTCAATATCGCAAATAATACACATAATGCAATTAAGCTCTTTTCTCCACCGGAGAATAACATGTTGTTCTGTACTGCTTTTCCCGGAGGCTGAGCATCAATATCAATACCGGTATTCAGAATATCCGAAGGATCCTGCAGGATCAGCATTGCTCTTCCTCCGCCATACAGATTACGGAAGATGTCATTGAACTGGAGATTGATCTTGTCAAACATCTCTTTGAACTGCTTTTTCATGACAGTATCCATCTCATCAATTGCGGCGAGAATTTTATCCCTGCTCTTGGTGAGTTCATCAATCTGCTGTTTCAAAGTCTCATATCTTTCGTTAACTTCGTTATACTCTTCCGGAGCATTCATGTTGATGTTACCGAGTCTTTCAATCTCTGAACGCAATTGTGCAACAATCTCTCTTGCATCTTCAATGACTTCAGTATTGGCTTTTGTCTTGGCAAATTCATATGTCATCTTATATTCAGTGGATAATCTTTGCAGATCATTTTCCATCTTAATTTCCAGTTTTCCCTGATCGATCTTGATGGCATTTGCACTGGCCTCTGCACGGGAAAGATCTTTGCGCATCTGTCTGAGCTGTGCTTCTTTGCGCTCCGCATCCTGATTGGCCTGATATCTTTGTTCCCTCTTGGTTTTCATTTCATTTGTGATTTCATCCCTGCGGGAATAGGCCTCATTCAGACGAAGCACCAGATCATCCGTATGAGAATCGATTTCTTCATCTCCATCCGGATGAATCAGAGCAAAATCATTCTGCAGTTTTTCAAACTTGGCTTTTTTGGCATCAACAACAGGTTCTAATGCAGCAATTGCATAACGCTTTTCCTGCAGGTTTCTTCCGATGGTTTCTCTTTGCCGGTTTGCCTCATCAAGCTGTTTTGAAGCAATAGTGACTCTGGCATTTTCACTTTGCAGAGACTGGCACACTTCATCATATTCCTTCTTCATCGTCATGATGTTAGTGTCCCGTTTTGTCTTGCCGCCGGTCATGGATCCGCCTCTGTGAATGACTTCTCCATCCAATGTGACAATCTTATAGAAACGCTTTGTTAAGGCAGATAATTCATTGCCTGTTTCCATTGTATCAGCTACAAGCACATTCTGTAACAGGCTTTCCGCAACTGGATCAAACTTCGGATCACATTTGACAAAGTCTGATGCCACGCCAAGATATCCTTTTACATTCTGGCAGATAATCAAGTGTTCTCTTGAAACATATCTGGGTTTACAGACTGTCAAGGGAAGAAATGTTGCTCTTCCGCTCAGGTTTCTTGTCAGGAAGCGGATTGCATCTCTTGCTGCCTGTTCGTCGGATGTCACAATGTTATTCAAAGATCCTCCTAAAGCTGTTGAAACAGCTTCTTCATATCCCGGATCTGCTTCGAATACCTGGCCGATGACACCCAGAATACCGTTTAATGCATGACGATGATCCATGATGGCACGAATACCTGCCTGATTGTTAAACGGATTTCTCATCAGTGATTCCAGGACATTTTTTCTGTTTTCCAGATTTCTTTGCCGGGAACTTGCTTGATCATATGCATTGTTTTTATCGACGATATTCTGAGCGGCAGTACTCAGCTGCTGCCCTAAAAGCTTCATTTCCTGATTCAGGAAATTTAATCTTTCCTGACGGTCGTCATACTCAATTCTCGCTTCTTCAAGAAGTCCTTTGAGCTCTTGTGCCTGCTGTTCTTTACTTCCGGTTTCAACGATGTACTTTCTTCTTTCGTCAAGTTCGGTTTTACGGGCTTCCAATGCCTGAACCTCATTGAAGTTATTCAGCATTTCATCCTGCAGATCATTGATTTCCTTATCCAGTTTCTGAACTTCTTTTCTGGATTCCTGAATCCTTGTCTCATTGATCTGTATGTTTGTCTGTAACATGGTTGTCTCTGTATCAATATCAAAGAGTGTTTTCTTTGCAGATTCAATATCTGCCAGGAACTGATCGATATTTTGTACAAGAACAGAGATTTCAATTTCTTCTAACTGTGCTTTCTTTTCCCGATAGATTTCCGCTTTTCGGGCCTGTCTTTTGAGCGGAGAAACCTGTTTTTCCAGTTCCGTAAGGATGTCCTGGCTTCTTTCCAGGTTTGTTTTCGTTCTCTCCAGTTTGGATAAAGATTCCAGTTTTCTTTTCTTGAATTTGGCAACTCCGGCAGCTTCCTCAAAAATGCCGCGTCTTTCATATGGTTTAGCTTCCGCAAAGGAAATGACATTACCCTGAGAAATAATACTCAGGGAATCTCTTCCCAGACCTGTATCCAGGAACAATTCCACAACATCTCTTAAACGGACATTTTTTCGGTTGATTAAATATTCAGCGTCACCGGAATCACGATATAGTCTTCTTGTTACTTCAATTTCTTCTTTTTCATCATTCAGTATATGATTGGAGTTATCAAAGATCAGAGATACTTCCGCCATATTCAGTTTTCTTCTGTCCGCACTGCCGGCAAAGATGACATCGTTCATCTTTTCACCGCGCATGCTCTTGGCACTTTGTTCTCCAAGCACCCATCTGACGGCATCTGAAATATTTGATTTCCCACAGCCATTAGGACCGACAACACCGGTGATCGGATGATCGAAAGTGATGATTGTACGGTCTGCAAATGACTTGAATCCCTGCATTTCAATACGCTTTAAAAACATCAGCAACTCCTTGTTTGCATGGAGTATTATACCAAACAATGCCTTCTTTAGAAAGAAAAAGCGGATTTATTCCGCTATTTCTTTACCTTATTTTTTTGTTTTCAGGATTTCGAGAATTTCTTCAAGAGCTTTTGCTTCGTCACTCTTTGCCGGAGGAGCAGGCGGAGCTTCTTCTTCAGGCTTCTTTGCAGCTGCAATCATCTTGTTGACAGCCTTCAAAATGCAGAACAGTACAAATGCAAGGATGATGAAGTTAATAACTGCTGTGATGAATGCACCCCAGTTGATGAACTGTCCGTTCGGAAGTGGTGTAACCAGTCCTACTTCTGTTCCACCAAGTGAAGCAATAATAGGATTGATGATGTTTTCTGTCAATGCACCTACGATACCGGAGAATGCACCGGCAATGATGACGCCAATGGCCATGTCCATGACGTTGCCTTTTAACGCAAAGGCTTTAAATTCTTCGAAAAATTTCTTCATAAGCTTCCTCCACTACGCTTTTTTTCGGCATCGTATCCCCTTCAAATATGATATAGCTCCCCTTGCAATAACTGTTTTCGCTACAGTAGTTTTCATGTTCCAGTATGGAAACGATGCTATTACTATTATAATCAAGTTTGAAAATATTACCATGAAAATCATGTAAATTTTTCACATCATCAAATACCGAAAAACCATCTTTGATATACATGAGCGTTCTTTTCCCGTACACAAGCCTGAAGACAAACGGCACAAAGCCATAACGCTGTGTAAATGCATCCAGAGCATCTTTGATCTGCAATTCGTTCATCTCACTGGAAAAGATTGCAGCAATGATTCCCGGTTTGGATAATACATAAGCCAGGGCATAGGAATTGGCAAGATTCAGTGTCATTCCGGCAATGCAGTTGCTTAAATCCATATGGAAGTCCCCTGCTTCACTGATGACTGTATTATCAATCTGTTCCTTCTGATTTAAAAACGGATTGATGACAGGCATATGCGGGAGAGATGCTGTTTCTTTATCCCTGTAAACAGAACTGTCCTTGATCAGAATACGGAAATCCGGTTCTGTTGTTTGTGATAGGGTAAAAACATATGGTTTAGCTTCAGAACGTACAAATCTTCTGCTTCTTGCATCATTGAATGCCTGTAATGCATTTCTTCTTGTTTCATTCATTGCACTGACAGGCAGGAAGATATCATTCATCTTTCCTTCAATAGATTCCACAACATATGGTTCATTGTCCATTTTCTGCAGAATCTCTTCCAGTCTTTCCTTTTTGACAGGAGCTTTTTGTGCCTTCTGGCAAAGCATTACAGATTCCGTATATACTTCATGATCTCCGTCTGAAAGAATGACTCGCAAAGGCTGATCAACATAGGCTTCATAACGGATCGAAACAGGCATTTTTTTCGGCTGTGTTTCAATTCTCTGATCGACTTCTTTCAACAGGCGGACATTGCTTGTGCGATGCAATGACTGTCCGGGTTTTGGGTTTGGCTCGCTGTGACATTGCAGCCATACCACATCACCGGCATTTGCCTGATTGACAAGTTTTCCGTTCTTTTCAATCTTTACAGCTGTTAGACCTGTATCAAACGGCTGGTTCATAATGCGTAATCCGTCATTCTGATACAATGTATCGGAAAGCTTAACCTGTACATTGCCATGGGAAAACTGCAGAACTTTTCCGATCTCTATTCCCTGGTGGTTCGGACGGTAATGATTCATCCTGCTCTTTGTATCCGCATGGAAGATATGTCCATAGGAAAAACCTCTGTTAAACATCTCCAGGAGCTCTTTCTGTCTTTTTGCGGAAACATGATATTCTTTCTTGTCATAATACGCATCAATGGCTTCACGGAAGGTTTTTACCGCAAGATAGACATATTCCGGACGTTTCATTCTGCCTTCAATCTTCATGCTTGTTACACCTGCTTCAATTAGTACAGGTACCTTTTCAACCAGATTCAGATCTTTCGGAGAAAGCAGATATTCTCCGTCTTTGTCTTTTCCGTCACTGTACTTTAATCTGCAGCATTGTGCACATACACCGCGGTTGGCAGACCTGTTTTTCATTGAAGAACTCATCAGGCACTGTCCGCTGTAACTGATACAGATAGCACCATATACAAACACTTCAATTTCCATGCCTGTCCTGCATGCTTCCTGAATTACCTCAAGAGATGTCTCCCTGGCCAAAACAACACGGGAAGCACCTTCTTCTTTCATAAACTGCACACCTGCAATATTATGAATATGCATCTGCGTGGAACAATGAATCGGAAAATCGGGATAACAGGTTCTGACATAATGAAACAGGCCAAGATCCTGTACAAGGATGGCATCAACATCATTTTTATAAAGGAAATCGACTTCCTCTTTGATATTTTCGATCTCTTTTTCAAATAGCATCGTATTCAAGGTGACGTACACACTGACATTGCGTATATGGCAGTATCTTACAGCTTCAATCAATTCATCATGATCAAAGTTGCCCGCAAATGCCCTTGCGGAAAAACTTCTCAAACCAAGATATACAGCATCACACCCGCCTGCTACTGCTGCTTTTAAAGCGTCCATATTTCCTGCAGGTGCCAATAATTCTATTTTCTTCATAAATACTCCAAAAGGATGCGATAAGCATCCACAAGATCTTCCAGATGCATCGAGGCATTAGCTCCCGAAGTACTGGGAAGATAGGTACACGGCAAACTGCAGATAACATGTTTTTCAAACAGGTCTGTTGCCTTCCTGCCGGTTGTAAAGATCTTTTTGATGGAAGATTTCCGGATTAATCCTTCAATATCATTTACGACGACATTCTGTATGCTGGCATCACTGGATCCCTGAATTGAACAGGAATCAATCACATCCCATAAAGCGATATGATGATCCAGACAGAACTGTTTTTTATCTTTGATTTCCTGTTCAAATAACACTTCCATGACCTTCCAGAAACGATTGGCAGGATTGCCGTAATAAAATGCATTCTTTCTGGAAACAATTGAAGGAAAAGACCCTAATATCAGGACTTTGCTTTCAGAATTATAAATCGGCGCAAAGGGATGAACTACCTCTTCATATTCCATGTGTAAACTCCTTGGCCAGTCCCCCTTCACTGGTCTCCTTTAATTCAATAGGAATCATCTTTCCTGTTTCATTCATGGTTTCCACAACCATGTCAAAGGAGACAAGATGCTTTCTTATACCGCTCATATGTTTGGAAAGAAGTGCAGCATCCATGGCTCTTAATACACCCATTGCATTTCTTTCAATACAGGGTATCATGACATATCCCATGACAGGATCACAGGTCAAACCAAGATGGTGTTCCATGCCGATTTCAGCCGCATATTCAATCTGATCGATATCTTCCTCCATTAAATATGCACAGGCTGCACTGGCCATGGAAACAGCTGCACCGACTTCTGCCTGACATCCTCCGACAGCACCGGATACGGTGGCATTTGTCTTGATCAGATTGCCGAATAAACCGGCAATCGCCAAGGCATCAATCAGTCTTTCCTTTTCAATTCTGCGATCTTTTGCACAATAATACATGAAAGCACTCATGACACCGCATGCACCTAAAGTAGGAGCTGTTACACATGTATTTCCGCAGGCATTTTCTTCACTTGCAGCATATGCATAGGACATAATGCGTAAATCATTCTTAATGATCAACGGATCTTTATTGGTTTCTTCAAACAGTCTCTTAGCACATCTTTGTAACTGCAGTCTCCCCGGAAGATCCCCTTCGCTATGCAGACCGTGATCCACACATTGAATCATTTGATCCAGAATATCGGCAAGATATTCTTTTAAATCCGGTTCATAGCCGTAAATATAATCCAGGATGGAAATATTCTTTTCTTCAAGCAGTTTGCGTATTACCGCAAAACGATGTTCTTTATATATCTCTTTATTATAAGAAACCGGATATTCTTTGATCTCAATGCTTCCGCCGCCGATGGAAAATACGGTCCACTTTTTCTGCAAAACATGATTTTCATCAAATCCCGATAAATAGAATCCATTTGGAAAATCCTCTTCCCAATCCAGGGAGAAGATGATCTTTGTCTCAGAAGGAAGTGTTTCCTGAATAACTGTATCCGTTCGATGTCCTCTTCCTGTCAAAGACAGGGAACCGAATAATTCTGCTTCATAGTACGGGAAAGTTCCGTTGACTTCTGTAAAAAGTTTGCAGGCTCTTTCCGGAGCGAGGGTATGAGAACTGCTGGGTCCTCTGCCTGCTTTATATAGTTCTCGAATTGCCTGCATGTTTCCCTCCGTTCTTTATTAAAAATGCATCAAAACCAGCCTGCGGATCAATGATCCCGCCTTTGATTCCCTGATCGAGTTCCGCCAGTTCCTTAAGATAAGTCAGAATCTCATGAGAGCTTGTGCCAAAGGTATTCTCCAATCCTTTTTTTACCGCATATTCATTGGCGTGAAGCCTTGTAGCGATTTGTCCTGCATACAGGCCGTTTTCGTTCAGTTTTTTCATGTTGTAGAAAGAACGCAGCCTTGATGCCAGCATGGCAATCATCGCATTGACATCCATTCCGGCATTCCTCATTTCATCCCTTGCCTTGATCACACCGGCAAGATCCTTCTGAATAAAGCAGTTGCTCAGCTGAAATACATTAATCTCAGCACTTGCAGGAACAATATGAATGATATCCTCTCTGTCCAAATCCTTTTTGTCATAGAGATCCATCTTTTCCAGGGCATTATGGAATAACAGATTATCGCTGTCGACTCTTAACAAAAGCTCGCTTCTAGCATCTTTCGTCAGATGATATCCTTTTTTTGCCAGTTCCTGATCGGCATATTTTTCAAAATCCCATGGCTTCATTTTGTCAAATTTGTTGATGATACAGCCGTATTTCTGTAAGACCTTGTATTCCTTTTTTCTTGTATCCGCATCAAAGTTATGACAATAGAAAACAAGGGTTGTCATGGGATTGGGTGATTTCAAATACTGTTCAATGACATTGAGGCGGTATTCTCTTTCCGTATTTTCTTTCGTCTTCTTTTTGTCGGAAGCTTTTGCATCTGCTTCCTTTGTGGCAGAATTCAGAAAAAACGGTTCTTTCAAAACAACCAGCTTCCTGTCCGATCCGTCAAATAAGGAAAAAGTATCACACTCCATCATTGCAACATCGATATTAAACGCTTTTTTATTGGATGCATCGATCACTACATAATGATCCTCATCCACCTTCAGCTCTTCTTTCAGCTTTCTTAACCGTTCTTCCTGACGGTACATGTCTTTTCCGGTAAATACATAAACACTCATGCGAATATTATATCAATTCCTATAGAAAGATCAAAAGAAACCTATTCTTCCTGAACTGGTAAGCAATACACAGAATCCGGGTAGAAAAAATATGGAAATATCCCCTTCCTCTTTCGTATCAAAATACGGAATATGCCTTTTTAAAAGCCTTTGAATCACAACCGGAGAAGGATGGTGATAGATCGCATAAGCACCGGAAGATACAATGGCTATACCCGGCTTAACCGTATCTAAGAATCTGTCACAGGAACCCGTTTTAGAGCCGTGATGAGAAAGTTTCAAAACATCACAATTAAGATTTCCGTATTTTTCAATCATTGTCTCTTCTGTTATCTGATCGGCATCTGCCATAAAGAGGAATTTTTTCCGGTTGATTTGTGTATACAGAACGATAGAACTTTCATTTGTATCTTCATTATTGATTTCATTTAGATCAACAAACTGAAAGAACCTTGATTGAAAAGAATTCTGATGAGATGTAATTAGCTGTCTGACGTGGTAATCATGATACACATTCTCCTTGTTTCCGCTATGATCCAGATCATCATGTGTAATCACAAGAGTATGAATCCGATAAATTCCTTTGGCATCCAGGAAGGTTTGTATATTTTTATATTGTTCCGGTTTTCCGGTATCTATCATCACATTATCCAGATTAAACGGATAACGGATCAGGATGGAATCCCCCTGTCCGACATTGATATAGCTGATTTCTCCGAAAGGATGAAACATTCCGGTAAGCAAAAAGAGAAAGAATGTGATCAAAGTTATAAACATGAAGTGTTTGTGCTTTCGAAACAAATACACAAGCAGAAGATAGAAAGGAAGTCCTGCTCCGAGAATAGATCCATGCAAAACCAGCTTTTCATGAAAAGCAAAAAGCTGATTCAAAAGCAGAAACGAATGGATAAACGGGAATGGCAGAACCAGCTGTGCAATGCTGAAAAACCAGAGCCAGCCGCACAGGATTCTCAAAAACGGATATATGAAACATTGAACAGGATTGATATGATGAAAAAAGGCTGATTGTAAACACATCATGATCCAAAAACACCAGCTTCTTTTCTGTTTTCCCAAGAGAAAAGAAAGACGAAAGACACAAGGTGCAAGGAAGGAAATTGTAGGTATCATTTGTGGATAAAGACACATTGTGATGACTATGCCGGTTCCCGTTCTTCTCTTTGTTTCGATCGGAAGGAATCCAAGAATCCGGAAAATCAAGGATTGTACAAGCATAAAAGGAAAATGATAGATCAGACAGAACAGGATATTGATGAAAAGCAATATTCTTTTTCTCTTCTCTCTGTCCATACTTTTTTTCAGCACAAAATCAAATACGGCTAAAATACCGGTAAAAGAAAAGCCATGAGAAAACAGAAAATTGTCATCTTCACCGACGGAAATATTTAAAAGTGTTTTATAGAGAATATTTCGTACAGCCTCAGGATACTGCTCAATACGTTTCTGCAGTAAACGGCGTATTGTCAGATTCTCTTTAACAACATGTATGAAAGGTTCTTCGATTTTATAGTATACTTTGATTGTTTTGCACCATTTTCTTTCATCAAACCGATAGAATCCCTTTCTCCCTTCTGTCTCAGTGATCTTTCCTTCAACCGACACGATTGCATCCAGCGGCAGTATTTCATCCGTATAACATAAATACGATATATGATCAGCCTTGAGAATCGCATAGGTATCGGAGACTTTAACAATTCTTGCCTGTGTAATTTGGGCAGGTTTTTGAGGCATGCCATGCAGAAGATGCATGCAAGCCATCAACATAGCCACAAGGATCCATGAATGATTGTTCGTTCGCAATTTCCAGTAAAATGTACAAAGGAAAAGAATTGTAAAAAAGAATTTTTCATGAAACAGAAAAAAGACAAACAAAATAAAAGAAAGCAGTAGGACATGATGATACATGGTTTTCATAAAGTGATCATGTCCTTTATCTTTTCAAATTTTGCTTCTCCGATTCCGGGTACACGCATCAAATCTTCCAGTGACTGGAAATATCCGTTTTCTTCACGATATTCAATGATCTTTCGGGCAGTGGATTCACCTATGCCCGGCAACTGACAAAGTTCTTCCAAATCCGCCTGATTGATGGAAATCCGGATAATTTCTTCTTCTGTTTGTTTGCGGATGACGATACGGTCACGATCATGTAATATTTGTTCGGGATTAACGGAAGACAGATCCGCATTTTCTTTTGGAATGCTGACATCCAGAGCATCCTGTACCGTTGCATATACAGGCAGTTCAAACTCCCCTTCTTCCTCTACTTCTCCGGTAACCGTGACCAAGATAGTTTCTTTTTGGAGCTGTTTCAGATTCACCGGTTTGACATCAAACAGACAACCCGACAGAACCAATAGAAAAAAGATAAGCAATCGTTTCATAAAGAGCCTCCTGCTTATCTTTATAGTGTTTCATTTCCGTTTTTTTGCAAAATCAGTGAATATCAAGGATTTTTACCTGATAAGGAACCTTGACATTGACGTCTGCAACATTACCGATTTTCTTATCCAATACTGCCTGTGCAAGCGGTGTCTCATTGGAGAGTTTGCCGTTGAGAGGATCAGCTTCGGTTGAACCGACGATGGAATATTCAGCTTCCTGGTTTGTATCCATGAAGAGAATTTTGACTGTAGAACCGATATGAACAATCTTTTTGTTTGTTTTTTTAGATGTATCGATCAGCTCATAGTGGCTGAGCATATTTTCCAATTGCGCAATACGGGATTCAACCTGAGACTGCTTTTCTCTGGCTGCATCATAGTCTGCGTTTTCGGAAAGGTCACCGAGAGATCTTGCTTCGGCAAGTTCACTCTTGACTTCTTCTCTGACAACATGGACCAGATGATCATATTCATCTCTGAGTTTTTGGAGGCCTTCCTCCGTGACATAAATTTTATTTTCTTCAGCCATATTTCTTTACTCCTTATTTAATCGTTCCGTATTATAGCATTGAATGGTGAATGATGCTACTGATTTTTGTCGTTAATAAGTCAACCGCAACGCTGTTTGAACCGCCTTCCGGAATGATGATATCCGCATAACGCTTTGTCGGTTCAATGAAGGATTCATGCATCACCCTTACCGTATTGACATACTGTGATACAACTCCGTCCATGTTTCTGCCTCTTTCCTTGACATCTCTTAATAAACGCCGGATAAAGCGGATATCAGCAGGTGTATCAACAAAGACTTTGATATCCAGAAGTTCTCTGAGCTTTTCATTTTCCAACACAAACAAACCTTCCAGAATCAATACATCACAAGGATAACACTTCTCTGTGATTTCGCTGCGGGTATGATTGACAAAATCATAGGTAGGCTTCTCAATTTCCTGTCCGTCAATCAATGCCTTGATATGATCCATTAAGAGATCATTATCAAACGCAAACGGATGATCATAATTGGTTTTGATTCTTTCTTCCATCGGTTTATCAGACTGATCTTTATAATAGTCATCCTGACGGATAATCAGCACTGACTTAACATCCGCAAACTGATCTTTAATTCTTCTGGAGATCGATGTCTTTCCGGAAGCACTTCCCCCGGCAATGCCGATAATGATTGGCTTACTCATATTGAACCTTCCTTTTCTGTAGCATTGATGAGATTGCCGTTCTCATCATATTCCAAATCAAACACAAACGGCTGTTCATTCCGATCAAGCATCCTTTTCAGAAACAGCCTGTCTCCTTCCCATAAAGGAAGAGACATGATTTTTTCTTTTGGAATCCAGGCAAGCGTTCCTTCATTGCATTCTTTCAACCTGCCTGTAAAATCATCACATGTATACACAAAGATATCCTCATCTTCCATATGATGATAATGGAAATGGATGATGCCCTCATAATGGAGATGATCGGCATATAATCCGGTTTCTTCGAGAATCTCACGGCGTGCACATTGTAATGCATCCTCACCCTGTTCGAATTTTCCCCCGACACCGATCCATTTTCCTTCGTTGATATCGTTTTTCTTTTTATTGCGCAGAAGCATCAGATAACTGCTGCCCTGCCGTAAATAACAGACTGTCGATTGAATCATTGACCTAAATATTTGGCAACATTCCGGTTATGCTCTTCCAGTGTTTCGGCATAGTAGACAGTTCCGTCACCGTAGACATCCGCCATGAAGTAATAGTAGTTGCTTTCGGTTGGATTCAACACTGCATCCAGTGCTTTAACACCCGGATTTTCAATCGGTCCGGGAGGAAGACCCGGATACATATAGGTGTTATACGGAGAATCGAACTGGCTGTTGACCTCGCATGCCTGCCATGTGTCATTTTCCTTGTCAAAATCAATTGCGTAACAAACCGTTACACTGGACTGTAATGCCATATCGATTTTCAAACGATTGAAGAATACGCCGGCAATGAGCTTCAGATCTTCTTCTTTTGTCCCTGCTTCATATTGAATGATGGAAGCCAATGTATAGATCTGATGTCTTGTATA
>JAFYCG010000127.1 GCA_017539825.1 Solobacterium sp.
CTCTGAATTCAGTCCATCCTTCATCGACAGAGAACATCGGAATTGTTGGTTCATAAGCTACAGGAATTTCAACATTTAATGCTTTGGATCCTTCAGCTGCAACTTTATTAACCATATCCTCACTCATGATGGAGAAGCAGTACTCACCCTGTGTAGCTGCAGCGTTAGAAGAAAGTGCTGTGTCATAGTTGAGATCTTCCGGTGCAAAACGGCTTGCTCTTCTGTTTACCCATACAGAACTTGCAAGATAGATTGCTTTGGCAATTTCATCTTTGCCCTGTCCTGTCTGAATACCGGAGTAGGATGTTACACCATGGTATTGCTGGATGGTTTTGCCTTTACCTGCACCGATTGCCTGAGACATTGTGGCACCATCACCTGTCTGTGTTCCGGTTGTGAATGTTTCAAGCGGGAAGCCTACCTGTTCTTCAATCATATCCGCATTGGCACCGAATCCGCCAGTGCAAAGGATAACTGCATCTGCTTTAATTTCATATTCTTTTCCATCTGAAGATCTAGCTTTGATACCTGTGATCGTATCATTTTCAGCCATCAATTCATAACCTGCTGTCTGATAGTAGATCTTTCCGCCGGCTTTTTCGATGTTCTCGGCAACAGTGACATAATACTGTGCTTTGTTTTCCTGATCTTCATAGATGTGATATGTCGGGAAACCGTCTGCATGAGCAGCCTGTTCTGTTCCCATGAATGTGAATGGCATTCCGTTTTCTTCTAACCAGTCAATGGTTTCACCGGATTGGGAAGCGATGTTGTAGAAGAGCATACCATCATCCATCCAGCAGTTGTAATCCTGCCAGTACTTTAATACATCTTCTGTTGTAAATGTTCCTGCTACACCTGCTTCTTTCTGGTCATTGGAATCAATTCCCATAGGACCGCCGGCAATGACAGATACACCACCCGGTGTTGCAGCCTTTTCAAGAAGAATGACATCTACACCGGATTGAATTGCAGTTAATGCTGCAGAGATACCTGCTCCGCCTGCACCTACTACAACTACGTCTGTTTCAAGCTGTTCAGCTTCAACAGGCTCAGAGCTTGTTTCCTCAGTTGCTGATGCATAATCTTCAGGATTTCCGCCTGCATCTTTTATGCACTGTGTAACTGCATCGATAATTGCAGTAGAAGTAACGGTAGCACCTGTGACTGTATCAACAGAGATACTGTTATTTTCAACAATTGCTGCTGGTACCTGTTCTAAGGCAGCATCAGCTACACCGACTGTTTCCTGCTGGTCTGTAACTTCTACATTTGTGATGACACCATTTTCAAATGTTGTCTTGACAGTCAGATCTGCATTTCTTCCTGCTACTGTAGCTTCATATTCACCGGTAATACCGGTAACTTCAGAAGCAGAGGAAGCAGCTGCAGAACTGTTACTTGTGTTTCCTGCACAACCTGTTACGGTTAAACATGCCGTAGCAAGAAGAACAGGGACAGATAACTTTTTCTTCATGTTATACCCCCTATAACTTGTGAAAATTATAACAGGTATAGTTTCGATAGTCTTTGTCTGAAACAGACAAATGGAAAGGGAGGTTTTTGGAGGCGGATAAGAATTATGCTTAACATGCATGAAATATGGAAGTAAAATGTTAATAAGAGGAGCTGATCATGAAAAAAATTACAATTATAGGTGGCGGGAACGGCGGTCATGCAGCTGCTGCCGATCTAACCGTCAAAGGTTTTGAAGTGACGTTGTATGAGGATGCGGATTTTATTCCGCATATGCAGAGTGTTTATGAAACAAGGAAGATCCGTTATAAAGGTGCAATCGGTACAGGTGAAGTGGAAATAGCCAAAGTGACCACAGACATGGAAGAAGCAGTAAAGGGTGCAGAATGCATTCTTGTAATGGTGCCTGCATATGTTCATACTAAAACAGCGAAGAAGATTGCACAATATGTGGAACCGGGACAGTATCTGTTTGTCTTGCCGGGCACATTTGGTTCTTTGACGTTCCACAATGAATTAAAAGCATTGGGAAAAGATAATGTCGTTAGTGAAACACATACTCTCCCTTATGCGACAAGACTTCTGGGGGATGGAGAGATCATGGTCATGAGCAGGTTCAATCCTTTGAAGTTTGGTGCTATACCTGCAAAAGAAACAGATAATGCATGCAAAGTGATTTCGGAACTGTTTGATGGAATTGAACCTGTGGAAAGTGTCATTGCATGCGGCTTATCAAGTCTGAATCCGATCATTCATGTTCCAGGATGCATATTAAATGCAGGAAGAATAGAATATGCAGGACAGCCGTTCTATTATTACACCGAAGGATTCTCTGATTGTGTTGTCAGAGCTACGGTCCAACTGGATGAAGAAAGAAGAGCGATTCTTAAAGAGATGGGTTATGAAAGTGATATTGTTGCACATGGAATCAACCCGAAGGAAGATGATTTAAAGACTGCTGTTGCCGGTGATCCGAGTTTTGCGAAGATTGCTGTACCACCGACATTCAAATACCGTTACTATACAGAGGATATTCCATACGGTATTGCAGTATGGGCTAAACTGGCGGAACAGATCGGTGTAGATGTACCTGTAATGAAAGCCATGGTAACAATGGGAAGCTGTATCATGGATACAGACTGCTGGAAGAACGGACGGAGTCTTGAAGAATTAGGCATACAGGGCATGGATAAAGAAACCTTGAAAGAATATTTGATCAACGGATAAGAAAAAGGAGGGAAACCTCCTTTTTGCAATCCATTGATGTTTCGCAACTTTGTCATTTTTAAAGGGTAAAAACAATATAGTTTTGATATTTTTAAAAGGATAATGAGTGAATGTTTTGATAAAATGCCGTTTTACTCTGATTTTCAGAATAAAAATCTGCAATATGATACAATTATAGAAACAACGAGAGGTACATAATATGCAAAATAAATTTCCGGATCATTTTCTATGGGGCGGTGCTACATCTGCCAATCAGTGTGAGGGTGCTTATGATGAAGACGGGAAAGGATTATCCCTTCAGGATGTTCTTCCTCATGGGTTTGGACCATATACAGAAGCTCCTACCGCAGATAATTTAAAATTAAAAGGAATTGATCACTATCATCGTTATAAAGAGGATATTGCTTTATTTGCGGAGATGGGGTTTAAAGTATACCGTTTTTCCATCGGATGGGCCAGAATCTTTCCTGCAGGAGAGGAAGAAGAACCCAATGAAGCAGGATTGTTATTCTATGATCATATTCTGGATGAATGTGAAAAATATCATATTGAACCCTTGGTAACAATATCTCATTATGAAACACCATTAGCTCTTGCGAAGAAATACAACGGATGGACAAACAGAAAGATGATTGATATCTATCTGAAATATTGCAAGGTTCTGTTTGAGAGATACAAAGGCAGAGTAAAATACTGGATTACTTTCAATGAGATCAACTCTATTCTGAGACAGCCGTTTATGTCAGGTGCTATCATGACACCGAAAGATCAGTTATCATTAAGTGATTTGTATCAGGCAATGCACTATGAACTTGTTGCCAGTGCTTTGGCAGTCAGGATGGGACATGAGATAGATCCTGATAATCAGATCGGATGTATGGTTGTAGGAATTACCGTATATCCTTTAACACCGAATCCGGATGATATTCTCAAAGTCATGGATATTGATAATGATCTCTACTTCTTCCTGGATATTCAGGCAAGGGGAGAATATCCGTATTTTGCGGAAAGAAGATTTGCGGAAGAAGGAATCCATATTACAATCACTGAGGAAGACAAGGAAGCATTAAAGAATACTGCAGATTTTATCGCTTTCAGTTATTATTCCAGCAACTGTGCAACAACCGATCCGACACTTGGAGAACCATCCCGCTCCAACATGACACCGGAATTAAGGAAGAATCCTTACTCCAAAGTATCGGAATGGGGATGGCAGATTGATCCGAAGGGATTGCGTTATACACTGAACCGTTTCTATGCACGCTATCAGAAACCGTTATTTGTGGCAGAAAACGGATTAGGTGCAAAAGATACGCTTGTTCCGGATGGAAACGGAAGCTTTACTGTCAATGATGATTATCGTATTGCCTATATGAAAGCACATATTGAACAGATGAAAGAAGCAATTAAAGATGGTGTTGAAGTATTGGGATATACCGCATGGGGATGTATTGATTTGATTTCCTGTTCAACTGCTGAAATTGATAAACGATATGGGTTTATCTATGTTGATCTGAATTCTGATGGAACAGGGACATTAGAGAGATACAAGAAAAAGAGTTTTGACTGGTATAAAAAAGTAATAGCTTCAAACGGAGAGGAAATTTAAAAAAGAGGATTTCCTCTTTTTTATTGTTCATTCATAATTTGTGTGATGTATGCGGTAAGAATTTCAGTGAAAGCCATGACAATGAAATGCGGTGTAATATGTACTTTATTCTTCTTATAAGTAATCGGTATCTGTATTACGTTATTGATATATCTTGCAGCTTTGGGTTTAGAAACGGTTGTAATGACCCAGGTGTGTTCTGTCTGACCGGATAATTGCTCAAGAAAATCGTTCAGATCGGATGTATCACCGAGTATGGAAAACAGAATCACACATGTTTTATCATCTATCACATACAAAAGATGCTGAAAATCAAGGTTGCTGTTACCTTCCAGACATGTTATCCCAAGATCCGTCAGGCTCATTTTTAATTTTTTTGTATTTACGGAATTTCTGTACCTTCCCAGTAAGACAACTTTATCCGCAGATAATATATCTTTCGCTAATTTGTCGAAAAGGGAGCGGTCAATAGTGTCAAGGGATAAAATCGCTTCTGAAAAAACAGAGGACAGTTTTGAAATCAGATCGGTTTCTTTGACATCATTTTCATTCTGTTTTAAATAGTCCAAAACATCATAACGAAAATCTTTATAGCCTTTGTATCCGAGACGATGGCAAAAACGGAGTACGGCAGATACAGATGTATTGGCATACATGGCAATCTGGCTGATTGTGTAATTGGCAACGAAAGAAGGATCATCTTTAATGACTATGAAAACCTTCTTTTCGGATTCTGTCATTTCGTTATGCTTCAAGTCCATTCTATCTAATATATTCATACATTTGTCACCTGTTTTTATTTTATAAGAAAAGGCTTGAAAAGTCATTGAAATTGATACTTTATAATGATAATATTGTCATGCAATTGTCATATTATTATGACAAAATTATCATTCGGAGGTAAAAAGAGAATGAAAAAAGCTTGGAAAATTTTAGCTGCTATTTCCATGTCTCTGGCTCTGGGTGCTTGTTCTGGCGGATCCACATCCTCAGCAGGATCAACCGCTCCTGAAGAACCGGCATCTGAGGCATCGACATCACGTTTCAAAGCTGGCACTTATGAAGGTGAAGAAGCAGGTTTCGGCGGAGAAAACTCCCCAATTCATGTTTCTGTAACATTAAGTGATGACGCTATTGAAAGCATTGAGTATACAGCAGATGCTGAAACACCAACAGTCGGCGGCGCTGCTCTTCCTCAGTTAGTAGAAGCTGTTCTTGCTGCACAGTCCACACAGATTGACGGTGTATCCGGTGCAACATTCACATCAAACGGTTTCTTCACAGCTGTTAATGAAGCATTGGAATCTGCAGGTGTAGATCCGGCATCCCTGGAACCGATTAAGACTGAAACTGCCATTGAAGATATTGAAAAGACAGTTGACGTTGTCGTAGCAGGTGCAGGCGGAGCTGGTATGACAGCTGCTATCACAGCTGCTCAGAATGGCAAATCCGTCATCATACTGGAAAAAGCTTCTGTTCCTGGTGGAAACTCCAGTTATGCAACAGGCGGTATGAACGCTGCTAACACACATTATCAGGCTGAACAGAATATCGAAGATTCCGCTGAACTCTTCTTTGAAGATACAATGGAAGGCGGACATCAGATTAACAACCCTGATCTGGTTCACACATTAGCTGATAACTCTTCTGCTGCTATTGACTGGCTCGACAGTATTGGCGCACCTCTTTCTGATGTAGGTCAGGCAGGCGGCGCTTCCGCTGCTCGTCAGCATCGTCCGGTTAATGATGAAGGCAAAGTCATCGCTGTAGGTACATTCCTTGTTGAACATCTTTCTTCCACATGTGCTGAAATGGGAATCGAAATCATGACAAATACAAAAGTTGATGAAGTTCTCATGGAAGACGGAAAAGCTGTTGGCTTGCACGCTATCGGCAAAGACGGACAGAATGTTGTCATTCATGCAAACTCTGTAGTCGTTACAACAGGCGGCTTCGGATCCAATCCTGATCTGATTGTTAAATATCGTCCTGACCTTGAAGGTTATGTTTCCACAAATGCTCCATCTATTACAGGTGATGCAATTGAATTCATGACAGCTGCAGGTGCTGACTTTGTTGATCTTGATCAGATCCAGATTCACCCGACAGTTGTACAGAAAGACGGCGCTTTGATTTCTGAATCTCTCCGTGGAGACGGTGCTATTCTGCTGAACAAAGAAGGAAAACGTTTCTGTAATGAAATCCTGACAAGAGATGTTGTATCCGCTCATGTAAATGAACAGCCTGACAGCTATGCATGGCTGCTCGCTGACCAGAACATGGCTGACAAGTCCGCTGTTATTGAGAAGTATGTCTCCAAGGGATATATGATTAAGTGCGATACTGTTGCTGATCTGGCTAAACTGATCGGATGCGATGAAGCAACTCTGCAGGAAACATTGAATACATGGTCTGCTGATTGTACAAAGGTTGATGAATATAAGTACGGTGTAAATGACTCCCAGTTCGAAAGAGTTGGTAAAGATGAAATGAAGACAGATATGACTGTTGCTCCGTATTATGCAGTTCAGATCTCTCCTGGTATCCATCACTGCATGGGTGGTGTTAAGATCAACACTAACGCAGAAGTTGTCGGTACAAACGGAGAAGTTATTCCTAACCTGTTCGCAGCCGGTGAAGTTACAGGCGGCGTACATGGCGGAAACAGACTCGGTGGTAACGCTGTAGCTGACTTCGTTGTATTCGGACGTATTGCCGGAACAAACGCTTCTAAATAAGAACTGAAAATCATGCCGGAAGGCATGATTTTTTTCTGTCTTTTAAAACTGAATTGCTTAATACATTGAATGTATTATATTCCAGTGATGTATTAGTTTTGAGGTTCATTATAGGATAATTAAAGATTTTTCCATGCAAAAGATATTTTCTTTCATAGAAGAACCGGAAAAAATGAGAAGAAAACTATATGAATATTTATCGTATGTATATGATAAATATATATTGTTATTATCGTATGCATACGATAAAATATACTTAAAATATCGTACAAATACGATAAACGGAGGTGTTCATGAATCACAGCATACTGAAACAGGTTATTTTAGAGCAGATAGAGATAATACAAAATGCTGATATCATTGCTCGTGATTATGATTTCGAAAAGAATGTTAATTATATTCTGGTCGGACTCAGGAGAGCCGGAAAATCGACCCTGCTATACAAAATTGCAAGAGAACTGGTTGAATCAGGATGTGACTGGTCACAGATAATTTATATCAATTTTGAGGATGACAGATTGTTAGAATTCAAAATAACAGATTTTAATGACATTGTTGAAACTGCTCATGAGTTAGCAGATGAAAAAGAGATATACTATTTTTTTGATGAAATACAAATTGTAGATGGATGGGAACATTTTGCCAGACGGATGGCGGATCAGAAAAAACATGTGTATATTACAGGGAGTAATGCAAAAATGCTGAGTTCTGAGATGGAAAGAGTACTTGGCGGAAGATATCTGTCTAAAATGATTATGCCTTTCTCACTCCGTGAGTCTCTGAGGTATAAAAGAATACATCATGATGAAAATGCTCTTCTCACTTCTTCTAAAGTGGCAAAGATTCGAAGAGGATGTCAGGAATATATAATGAATGGCGGATTGCCTGAATCACAGCTATTAATCAACAAAAGAGAATATATAAAGAGTGTCTATGAAAAGGTTCTTTTAGGTGACATTATAGAGCGGGAAAAAGTAAATAATACGATGGCACTCAGACTTATGATAAAGAAAATAGCTGAAACAATCATGCATGAGATATCGTTTAATACGTTAGCAGGAAATGTAAAAGCAATCGGAATTAAAACATCAACAGATTCCATGATTGAATATGCTGCATATGCAGAAAATGCATATCTGCTGTTTAGAAACAGAAATTTTGTCTCTAAAATTGCGGATAAAGAAAGTATGCCAAGATTTTATTTTTATGATAATGGCCTGCTGTCACTGTTTCTGACAGATAAACCATCAGCACTTTTGGAAAATGCAGTTGCAATATACTTAAAGCGCAGGTATGGAGAGGATGTATATTATTTTAAGTCCAAACAGACAGGAATGGATATTGATTTCTTTTTGCCGGAAGAAAGCTGCGCAATACAAGTTACATATAGTCTGAAAACAACAGAAGAAAGAGAAATCAAAAATCTTATATCTTTTGCACAGAAAACAGAGGGGAAACAACGACTTATTATTGTGACACAAGAGGAAGAAAGTACAATCATAAAAGACGGACAGACAATTGAAGTCGTTCCTGCTTATAAATTTTTATTAGGAAATGTCGTCTAATAGAAATATAATACGAAAAGATGATCTGTTGTTCTGTGGTGCACCGCATCTGTTTATTGCACATAGTAAATGTGTGGGAAAATGGGCAGAAGATGCAAAGGCGGATTGTATTATTGCTACCGCATATTTTGAACTTTTATGCAATGCATATGGATTGGGGACAATCATTATGAGTTATTCTTCAGAAGTATTGAATGAACTTGCGCCGGAAGCCCGGAAAATGCTGAACATACCTTCTGATCACTATACCGGATTGATTGTGGGATTCGGATATCCGGAAATCAGATATGCAAGAGGTGTGCAGAAAGACAGAGGAAAGAAGATTCATCGCTACAACAAGGAAAAAGCATTATGAACCAGAAAGAAAGAAGAACATATCTGATTAAATATCTGCTGAATGAAAAGGAGGAATATAACGGAATCGATATTCCGAATGATTCCATGCAGCAGAAGCAATTGTTGCGTTCTTTAATGAATGTGCGCATGCCGAAAGAAATCGATAATGGTTTTGTTGAGATACAGGATGCATATTTGAAAGAAGCACTTGAAGAAAAGGGTATTACAGATTATAAGGATCTGATACCGGTAAAAGATAATATTTATGTATGGCAGGGTGATATTACGACATTGAAATGTGATGCCATTGTCAATGCAGCTAACAGCGGCATGACAGGCTGTTATGTACCATGTCATAATTGTATTGATAACTGTATACATACCTATGCAGGAGTACAATTAAGAAATACATGTGCACAACTCATGGATCAACAAGGACATGAAGAAGAATCCGGTCAAGCAAAAATAACACCGGCTTATAACCTTCCATGTCAATATGTCATTCATACGGTAGGACCGATCGTCCAGGGTACATTGAGAAAAGAGCATGAAGAATTATTAGCATCCTGTTACAGATCGTGTTTGGAACTTGCAAAAGAAAACAATCTGGAAAGCATTGCGTTCTGTTGTATTTCTACAGGTGTCTTTGGTTTTCCGAATCAAAGAGCAGCAGAGATTGCAGTACAGACAATCATGCAGTGGTTTAATGAAACCGGAAGTAATATGAAAGTGATCTTTAATGTTTTTAAGGATATGGATCTGGATATATATGACAGACTTCTGAATGAACAATAACGGAGGAAAAGAATGGTAAATACACAGGAAATACAAAAACTGAAAGATACAATAAGTAACTGTGATGCAGTTGTCATCGGTGCAGGTGCGGGTTTATCCACAGCTGCAGGCTATATTTATACCGGGGCACGTTTTGAAAAATACTTCTCGGATTTTGCGAAGAAATATCATTTTACGGATATGTATTCAGGTGGTTTTTATCCTTATGAGACAATGGAAGAATTCTGGGGCTTCTGGTCCAGATATATCTGGATAAACAGATATGCACCTATTCCAAGTGATCTGTATGATAGATTGTATGAACTTGTTAAAGACAAGGATTATTTTGTGATTACAACCAATGTAGATCATTGTTTCCAAAGAGCTGGTTTTGATAAGAAACGGTTGTTCTATACACAAGGTGATTATGGTCTTTTACAAAGCAGCGATCCAAAAGGAATATCCGCTGAAAAGACGTATGATAATGAAGAAATCATACGTAAGATGGTTCTTTCCCAGGGATTTGAAATTGCAGAAGATGGCACATTGGTAATTCCTGAAGGAAAAGAGATTTCCATGACTGTTCCCACAGAACTTATACCGTATTGTCCGGATGATGGAGAACTCATGACAACGAATCTAAGAGCTGATAACAGTTTTGTAGAAGATGAAGGATGGCATCAGGCTGCAGAAAGGTATACAAATTTTCTTCGCACAAGACAACATGAAAAAGTTTTGTTTATGGAACTGGGTGTTGGTATGAATACACCTGTCATCATAAAATATCCTTTCTGGCAGATGACAGATAAGTTTCCTCATGCAACATACGCATGTCTGAATCTGAAAGAAGCATATGCTCCGAAAGAAATCAAAGCAAAGTCAATTTGTATAGATGGTGATATAGGAAATATCGTAGATTTGTTGATTTAATAGTACATGTAAAGAGCCGGTCTGTGTCCGGTTCTTTTTTCGATCAGAGGACACATCAGATCCGGTGTCATTACTTTGTCTGCAAAGGCTTCACAACTGACTTAGAATGCGTTTGGGACTTTCCTATTCCTGTTTTCTGATATAAGAAATCTGCATGGTATAGCCTGATTCATTCAACAGTGCATCACGCAGTTCCTTATGTAATTCATTCAGAATATTCACTTCCTTTCATGATCATTGATAAAAATGCAGACCGTACTGATCTGCATCGACGCTAATGATTTTTATTCAAGACTGTTTCTGTCTAATAGGAAATCAAACAGATATAAGTGCAAGATTCCGTCATCATCGGTATACGTAATGCTGTTATCTTTGCGAATGACAATCTTCTTAAAGCCATCCGGAATCTCTTTCAAGGATTTTAATTCCTGTTCTTTTTTTTCTTCATTGTGAAATTCCTGCGCTACCTGAATATAATACTTCCGATTTCCTTTATAGGCGATGAAATCTACTTCCAGTTGCTTGCGGATATATCGATTATCTTTCTTTTCATTTATTTCTACCATGCCAACATCAATATTGAATCCTCGATAGCGTAATTCGTTATAGATAATATTCTCCATTAGGTGAGATTCTTCAAGTTGTCTGAAATTTAACCGGGCATTTCGCAATCCAATATCTTCAAAGTAATATTTTAGTGGGGTGTTAATATATTTCTTGCCTTTAACATCGTATCGTTTGATTTCAGATATCAAGAATGCATTTTCCAGATATGCAAGATAGTTCTTAACAGTCTCTGATGAAATTGTAATATGCTTCAATGAAGCAAATGTATTGGATATGCGTGTCGGATTAGCCAGTGAACCGATAGAAGAAGCCATGATATCTACAAGCTCTTCCAGTTCAGGTATACCTTTAATACGATTCCTTTCCGCAATATCTTTGATATAGGTTTCCTCAAACAAATCTTTCAAATACTTCGATTTTTGCTCATCTGTTCTTCTGGATAAGATAAGAGGCATACCGCCATAGATCATATATTCATTCCAAACTTCCGGCTCTTTTCCTTGTCTGGCATCATAAAACTCTTTGAATGATAAAGGGTAGATGTGTATCTCATCCCCACGGCCGCGTAATTCCGTTCTGATATCGGTAGATAAAAACTTAGAATTACTCCCGGTAACATAAAGATCAACATTCTCTCTGCGTAAAAAACTGTTAAGCACTTTCTCAAATCCATCGACTTCCTGAATTTCATCCAAAAGAAAGTAGTACTGTTGACGATCAATGATCTTGTTTTTTAAATATTCTGCCAAAGCATGTCTGTCCAGCAGAGCTTCGTTTTCTTCTACATCCAGTTGAACCATAATAATATGGGAATCATCTATACCAATCGACAACAGATAATTGTAGAAGATATGATTCATCAAGTATGACTTTCCTGACCTTCTTAAACCGGTAATCACCTTGATCATACCATTATGCATACGATCAATGATTTCCTGAAGGTATTTTTCTCTCTTAATCTCCATATAAACCACCTAACTGAAAAAATTGCGAGAATTGCATTTTTATCAGTTACATTATACACCTATGACTATGGTAAAACCAGTTTACATCTGATAAAATTGCGAGAATTGCATTTTTATCAGATAGAATAGTGTGCTTATTCCACATCTTCTTTCATAAGAAAAATCTGAACGTCCGGATAATAGTAAATGTGTGGAAGATGCCAAGGCAGACAGTATTATTGCCATTGCATATTTTGAACTTTTATGCAAAGTATATGGATTGGGGACAATCATTATGAGTTATTCTTTAGAAGCAGTAATGATTCTGCATCATACAATTTTATTGATGATTCCGATAAATCTATAGGATCAGATCATTCTGATAATAAAGTTAACTATTGAAAAATAAAGGATGCAGGGGTATAGTTGATACAGTTAGAACTAACTAACTAGCGTGTTATCAGAATAAGGATAAATATATGGAATGGTGGATTATATTGATTGAACTGGCTGTATTTGCGGGAATCTTTACCATAGTGATTTTTACGTATTTTCGCGGAGATCGCAAATACAGTGCTGCAAGCATCCATAACTATCCTCCTGAAATACAGGAAGAATATTTCAAAACACATGAAAGAATGGATGTTTCCTATGGATCTAAAAATGTAATTCTGACAAAAGGATTCGGTGTACTGTTATTTACTGTGATTCTTTTTGGTTGCGCTTTGATTGCCGGTGCTAAAACATTCAGACAAGGTTTCTTTCTGGCTTTTGGCTTAATGGCATGGATCGGTATCTATGATACATGTTTCCTGGATTGGGTATTGTTTGCGAATCTGCCGATGTTTCGTCTCGAAGGAACAGAACATATGGATGAAGCATATCATCAGAAATGGTTCCATGCTAAAGGCATGTTGTTTCCGGGAATTATTTTTGCCTTGATTCCCGCTTGTATTGTCGGATGGCTGGTTATGCTTGTCCATTAAGGAGGCTTATGATTGTCAGTAAGACATCTGTCTTTCCTGCAGATAGAGAGACAATATTTGAGAAAATACGTAAATTGGAAACGCTTCAGTATATCGCAAAACCGTATGCTTCCTTTGAACCTGCAGGGGATGATTCAAATACATGGAAAAGAGGAAGCACATCTTCCTATCGATTCAAAGTGTTTGGCATAATCTCTTTTGGAATACATACCATTCATATTATCTGTTTTGATCCGGAAAGGATCAGCAGTCATGAAGGTAATGCACATGTTCCGGTATGGAATCATGACATCATGATGGAAATCATAGATAACAGCCATACAAAATATACAGACCGTGTAGAAATAAAAGCAGGATGGAAGACGGTATTTATCTGGCTTTGGGCGAATGCTTTCTACAGGCACAGACAAAGAAAGTGGATTAGGCTTTTGGAAAATGATGAATAGAAAGCAGAGAGAATTATCTGATATATAAAATCGTTACCCCACAAAGAAGTGGGGCTTCATTAAAACATATAGTTAGATATAACTAACATTCAATATAGAAGGGAGAATAGAATGAAACTGACGGAAATGAAACAGGATATGCATGGAATTGTGAAGGGATTGAACGGAGATGATCATTTTTTGAAAAAGGTCACTTCAATCGGATTGACAGAGAATGTACCTTTCCAGATTGTCAGAAATGATCCGAAGATGCCGGTATTGCTGTATGTAAGGGAAACATTGCTGGCATTGAACAGAAAAGATTGTGAAAGGATTGAAGCGGAGGTAATCAGATGAAGATCGCATTATTGGGACAGCCTAATTCAGGTAAATCTACGGTATTTAACCAGTTAACCGGTTCCCGTCAGCATGTGGGCAACTGGCCGGGAAAAACAGTAGAGAAAAGGGATGGAACCTATCAGTATCATGGCAAGGAATATACAGTCGTTGATCTTCCGGGAAGTTATGGCTTGACAGGCAATTCTGATGAAGAAGTAATAACCGTAAATTACATCAAAAACGGTGAAGCGGATCTGGTCTGTATTCTGGTTGATGCTTCCCAGTTGGAAAGAAGCATGTATATGCTTGCGGAGTTTGCAACTATAGACGCACCGGCTGTCTTGTTATTGAACATGATGGATGTTGCAAAGGAACAGAATAAGGAAATCAACGATAAATTGCTGCAAGAAAGACTGGGTATTCCCGTATTGCCTTTTACTGCCGCAAAAGATACAGGGTATGAGGAATTGAAAGCTCTTTTTGAAAAAGAACTTGCTTCACCGCACAGACTGATCAGCAGACCGATGGAAGGTACTGATCTGATGACAAAAGAAAATCAGAAATATACATGGATCAGTCAGATCCTAAATGGTGTTACCAATACCGCAAATGCTGATTATCAGTTATCCCGTTTTGACAAGCTTCTGTTAAAACCGTTTCTGGGCAAGCTGGTTACAATAGGGATCATACTTGTTGCTTTTCTGGTTGCAATGATCATCTGTATTCCTTTCATGGGTGTTGGGTCAATGCTCCCGGGATTGTTGAATGAACCGATCGCAAATCTTCTGAATGCTTTGCATGTTCACACATGGCTTGTTTCGGTATTCAGCCTGATTATTCCAAATACCATTTATTTCTCCATGTCCATGGCAGCATTTGTGTTTGGTGTAAATCTTGTTTTCGGATATCTGGAAGAAGTTGGTTTTCTGGCAAGAGCTGCATATCTTTTTGATGGTGTGTTATCCAAAATCGGTTTGCAGGGAAAAGCTGTAGCACCGATTCTGATGGGATTTGGGTGTACAATCGGCGGAGCAAGCGGTACAAGAGTGATGGATAACTGGGGACAGCGTATGCTGGCAATGGCAGTTGTATGGGCTGTGCCGTGTGGCTCGATCTGGGGAATCATACCTGTTATTTCCAATATGTTCTTCCCGGCATGGGGAACATTGCTTGTTTGTGTCGGCATACTTGTCTATGTATTCATTTTGATGTGGATCGTATCCAAATTGTTCGGCAAGTCATTATCTCCTGAAAATACACGCAGCGGAGTAATTATGGAATTGCCGCCATATCACAAAGCGCATTGGAAACATATATTTAAAGAATCTTTCTATAAAGCATCGGATATCTTCACCAGAGCTTTGAGAACTGTATCGTTAATATCATTGATCTTCTGGGCATTCTCATACAGCGGTACAGGAAATGTTGAAAACAGCCTGTTATACAGAGTCGGTACAACGATTGAACCGGTTACCCGTTTCTTTGGGCTGGGGTGGAGAACATTTATGGCTTTCCTGAGTTCTGCTTTTGCAAAGGAAGCAGTTCTTGGTACATTGAATGCTATCTTTGTCGGACAAAGTTCTCTTCTTGATGCAACATTTAATGCGAAATCTGCAGGTGTAGATGCTTTGGCATTGTCAGGTGTAATGACACAAACTATTTCACAGGCAGAAGCTCTTGCATTCATGTTTGCATGTACTTTCAATATTCCGTGCGTTATGGCTTTATCCACAACATACAGAGAATCGCATTCCTTCAAATGGACAGCCAGAGTTGCCTTGTTCTATGTGGGAAGTGCCTTGTTGTTATCCTGTATTGTCTATCATATTGCTTCTTTATTCCTGGTCTGATATATGCGTTTATTGATTTACGGAGCCGGAGTAATAGGCTCTCTGTATGCGGTTTTATTTGCAAAAGCCGGATATGATGTAACTGTCTATGCCAGAGGCAGAAGATTACAGGAGTTGAAAACCTTCGGATTAGTCTATCGTGAGAAAGGAGCAGTCAGAACCGCAAAAGTAAAAATCATCGATCATTTAAAAGAGGATGATTGCTATGACTTTGTGATCACCGCTGTAAGGGAGACGCAGATTCATGCGGTTCTAAAAGAATTACATAAAAATCAGAGTCCGACCATTGTGACAATGGTGAATACATCGGAGGATTACACGGAATGGGAAAAGATTGCCGGAGAAGGAAGAATTCTTCCGGCATTTCCCGGTGCAGGAGGAAGTATTGAAAACGGTGTATTGCATGCATCTCTGACACCGGCAATGATACAAAGAACTACCTTCGGAGAAATAAACGGAGAAAAAACAGAAAGGGTCATGCAACTGACAAAAATACTGGAAGTTGCAAAGATTCCTTATGAAATCTGTGAAGATATGCAAAACTGGCAATTATGTCATCTGTCTCTTGTTGTACCGCTTGCGGATGCCTACTATGAAAGTGATGATCCTCAATATGTAGGACAGAACAAATTCATTATGGAAAAAACAGCAAGACAGCTAAAAGAGAATTTTTCTCTGCTTTCTGCACAAGGATATACAATTCTTCCAAAGAAGCTATCCACATTAGAAAAACTTCCGGTTGCATTGCTTGCACAGGGATTGTCATTGATCTATGAAAGTGATTTTGGAAATACGTTTATGTACCAGCATGCCATAAAAGCATCGGATGAAATGCGGTCTTTACATAATCAGTTATATGCAAAATTGAATACGAGGAGAACAATGGTATGATCAGAATGAAAAACCTGAGTCAGGAAGAAATAAAGGTAATATCAGAAAAGATAGCAGATGCTTTCTATGATTATCAATACAATGCGGAGGATGAAGGATTAATCAAATATATCCATACCAGAGAAGACATGTTTACTTATATTCGTGCTATTGTTCTTGCTTCCTATAGAAGCGGCCTCTTATATACTACGTCAGAAAGACAGGAGGGTTATTTGATCCTCAGCGGAGAAGGTTGCGGATCAATCGGTTTTGCGGATGGCATGAAAATGATCTTTGCCGAAAAGAAAGCACTTGGCGGATATAAGAATATGAAGAAATTCATTCAGGCTTGTTTTTCGGAAGGGAATACAATTGAAACCAGAATGCGAAAGGCAAAAAGAAAATTCATCCGTATTGAGGTGCTTGTGGTAAATAAGGAATATCAGAAACAGGGATATATGAAGAAGATGCTGGAATATGTATACGCTATGGCGGATGAAAAGAAAGTCCCGGTCATTCTGGATACGGATGATAAAGATAAATGTGACAGGTATGTACATCTTGGCATGACAATTGACAGGATACGTACATGCGGAGAAAAGTTCCATATGTATGATCTGATCCGTGAACCTGAATAATTGAAATAGTTGAAAAATCTCTGTGTAAATACAGGGATTTTTTTGTATATGGCATTTGTTTATATGGATTACACAATAAAGAATTCAGTTGATATCAGGCAGAATAATCTTCAAAGCATTTAAATTTGAAAGATAAAATATTGAAAAAATCAATAGTTATAACCGTAAAATGCCCTTTTTTGGCAGATATCAGAACTGTTTTTTATTATTTTTGAATATATATTGACACGGTGTCAGAATAAAGCTATATTATATGTGTTCTGACACGATGTCAGAATATAGCGTCAAAAGGAGTTGTATATGCCTAAAGGATCACTTGAGCGTACCGCTGCAAGAAAAGATGAGATTGTGAAAGCTTGTGAAAAGCTGTATCAGACGATGAGCTTTAAAGAAATTACGTTAAAAGAAATCGGAGAGGTAACATCATTTTCACGACCTACAATCTACAACTATTATCAAACAAAAGAGGAAATATTCCTTGCTCTGTTTACATTGGAATATGATCGATGGAATGCGGATCTTGAGAAGATCATTTCAAACAATGAGTCACTTACCCGTGAACAAATCGCAGACCAGATAGCTCATTCATTGGAGAAAAGAGAACAGTTGTTAAAATTGCTTTCAATGAATAACTATGACATGGAAGCTAACAGCAGACCTCAACTGCTTACAGAGTTTAAAACCGCTTATGGCAAATCCATGAAAAATGTACGCGCTATACTGGATAAATTCTGTCCTGAAATGAATGACGGAAAAAAACAGAGTATCATTTATATTTTCTTTCCGTTTATGTTCGGCATTTATCCTTATACTGCAGTGACAGAGAAACAGAAAATGGCGATGGAGGATGCACAAATAGATTATGTATATCAGTCAATTTATGAAATCACATATAACTGTCTGATGAGATTATTAAAGAAAAGGAGAAAGAAAAAATGAGTAAAAAGAACATTGGACCGATACTTGCTTTATATCCATGTCCGGTCATCGTCGTCGGAGCAATGGTAAATGACAAGCCAACATGGACACTTGTAGCACATGCAGGAACTGTAGCACACAGTCACCTGATGGTATCTCTTGTACAGGCACACTATATCAACAAAGGCATTCGTGAGAACAAGAAACTGTCTGTCAATGTTGTGGATGAATCATGGCTTGCAAAAGCTGACAAGATGGGAACAATCAGCGGAAATAATGTGGATAAGTCGGAAGCATTTGAATGGACAATGGGAGAAAACGGAGCACCATTAATCAATGATGCAAAAGTATCCATTGAGTGTGAAGTAGATGGTAACTATGAACTGGAAAACTTCGATCATTTCTTCTGCAAAATCGTTGCGACATATGCGGATGAAACAGTATTAAACGAAAACGGAAAGATCAACTATCACACATTCAAACCGGTATTGTTTGAATTTCCGACATATGAATATTTTGTAACAGGAGAAAAAGTCGGCATTTGCGGCAAAATGAATTCTTAACCTTAGGAGGATATGAAATGAGTGGAAAAGTTTTAGTAGCAGTATTTTCAGCAAGCGGTGTAACAAAACGTGTAGGACAGGAAATCGCAAGAATCAGTGACGGAGATTTCTTTGAGATCGTTCCGGAAGAGATTTATACAGCTAAAGATCTGGACTGGACTGACAATAAGAGCAGAAGCAGTGTGGAAATGAATGATCCTGATTCGAGACCTGCAATTCTCAATAAAGTTTCAAACATGTCAGAATATGATACAGTCATAATCGGCTTCCCGATCTGGTGGGGTATTGCACCACGTATTATTGATACATTCCTGGAAAGCTATGACTTTTCCGGTAAAACCATTGTTCCGTTCTGTACATCCGGCGGCAGTGGTGTAGGACATAGTGACACAGAACTTCACAAGTATGTCAAAGGTTCTGTGAAATGGGAAAAGGGCGTTCAGATCAACAGACCGAATGAATCCGAAATCAGAAAGATGCTGAAGAAAGTACTTTAAAAAACAGAAAGAGACATAAGATGAAAAAATTGTTAACAATATGCAGTGTGATTGCTCTGTCTTTAGGACTTGTTGCATGCGGGGAAACCGCAGAAAGCAATACATCTGTTGAAACAACAGATGCAGAGATCAGTACAGAGGAAAATACTTCCGAAACTGTAGAAGAAGTACAGCAGACTGAGGATACAACCGTTGAAGAAGATTCTGTTTTAGTTGTCTATTTTTCTGTGACAGGGAATACAAAAGATATTGCCGAGAAGATCGCCTCTGTCACAAATGCGGATATTTATGAGATTGTTCCGGCACAGGAATACACAGATGATGATATCAACTGGCATGATGATAACAGTCGTACTTCCCATGAGCAGAATGATCCAGCTGCACGCCCGGAGATTGCAAGTGATCCGGTCTCTTTGGAAGGATATTCAACAATCTACATCGGTTTCCCGATCTGGTGGGGAGAAGAACCAAGGATCATGGATACATTTGTGGAAAGCTATAACTTTGACGGCATTACGATGATCCCGTTCTGTACATCCGGAAGCAGTGGGATCGGCAGAAGCGGAAAAAACTTAGAAGAAAATGCAGGAAGCGGAAACTGGCTGGAAGGACAGCGATTTGGTGCAGGAACACCGGAATCTGAAATCCAATCATGGATTGAAGGATTACAGTAATGGAGATGAATATGAAGATTACTATTTTGATGGGCAGTCCGAATAAGAAAGGTTCTACAGGAATTCTGGTTGAAGAATTTAAAAAAGGTGCTGAAGAGGCAGGACATACATGTGAAGTGATTGATGTGTGTCATGCAAATATTCATCCATGTACAGGCTGTATTTATTGCGGATATGAAGGACCATGTGCACAAAAAGATGATATGGAATATATTCGTAAAACATTACTGCAATCAAACATGGTTGTCTTTGCAACACCGCTCTACTACTACGGCATGAGTGCACAGTTAAAAACAGTCATAGACAGATTCTGTGCATTTAACAGCAGTCTTAACGGCAGACATCTCAAATCTGCATTATTAACAGTTGCATGGAATGCGGATGACTGGACATTTGAAGCTCTTACAGCACACTATAAGACACTTGTCCGTTATATCAATTTTGATGATCAGGGAATGATTCTTGGTTATGGCTGCGGAACACCATCCATGACAAAGAGAAGCGGTTATCCCGAACAGGCATATAAGCTTGGAAAGAGTCTGTAATGAGAAGTTCATTAATCGGCAAAGTATGCCTGTCTTTTCTGTTGTTTCTGTGTGCCTGCAGTTCTTCAACTGCTACAGAAAACAAGCAAGAAGATATCCAATCGGAAAAAGAAGATGTATCTGGATCCAATGAAACGTCTGTAATTGAAACAGACAATGAAAAAGAAACAGCAATTGTCTATTTTACTTCCGATATCTCTGCAGAAGGATTGGTTCGCATATATGAAGAACTGGGCTGGCAGCCGGAAGGAAAAGTAGCGGTAAAAATATCCACAGGAGAACCGCCGGCAAGCAATTATTTGCGTCCGGAATTAATCGGGGATCTGGTGAAAAAAGTGGATGGAACCATTGTGGAATGCAATACCGCATATGGCGGTTCCCGTTCTGCTTCTGCCATGCATAAACAGGTTGCAGAGGATCATGGATTTACAGCGATAGCCGGTTTTGATCTGTTAGATGAAGAAGGTGAAGTGGAATGGCCGGTAACAGGCGGAACAAGGTTGGAAAAGGCAATTGTCGGCAGTCATGCGGAAAACTATTCCGACTGGATCATTCTCTCCCATTTCAAAGGACATGCGATGGCAGGATTTGGCGGAGCAATTAAGAATGTAGGTATCGGCATGTCTTCCGCAAGCGGAAAAGTATACGTACATACTGCCGGTACAAAGACAAGCGGATCAATCTGGTACAGTGATCAGGATGCATGGCTGGAAGCCTTACCGGAAATGGTGAGCGGTGTAAGGGATCATGTCGGAGAAGATCATATCATCTATATCAATGTGATGAACAGATTATCTGTTGACTGTGATTGTGACGGACATCCGGCAGAACCGGATATACATGATATCGGCATTCTTGCATCTTATGATCCGGTAGCGTTGGATCAGGCTTGTGTAGATCTTGTTTATCAGGCAGAAGGAAATACATCCCTTGTGAAAAGAATAGAACAATTGCATGGTATTCATGCATTGGAACATGGTGAAGAAATCGGACTTGGAAGCCGTACATATGAATTGGTAAATATCGATGAATGATATTTGGAGCATATTGCAGAGGGAATTCATTTATATCTGGTATTTCTTTGAAGTGCAGTTTAAACAAATCTTCTGGTACTGGGTTTTAGGTATGCTGATAGGATCTTTCATCTCTGTATTTGCAAAGAATCATATTCATGAGATGTTTGTGGGAATGCGGAATAAGAGATGGGGGATCTTCGGCATTATCCCTGCATGTTTACTTGGAATTGCTTCACCGTTATGCATGTATGGGACCATTCCGATTGCAGCTTCTTTTCGCAAACAGGGAATGCGGGAGGACTGGTTAGCTGCCTTTATGATGTCGTCGATCTTATTGAATCCCCAATTGATCATCTATAGTGGGGCTTTAGGTTTGAAAGCATTGCTTGTAAGGATTATTAGTTGTTTCTTCTGCGGTATAGCTGCAGGTTTGCTAGTATTCTGTTTTTACAGAGAAAAGGAATTCTTTGATTTTACCGGTTTCTCGGAAAGGGAAAGCCATGATACAGATCCGAATTTATTGATGAGATATCTGAAGAACCTTGGCAGGAATATTCGTGCTACCGGTTTATATTTTCTGATCGGTATTCTGTTATCGGCATTGTTTCAAAGATATGTACCACAGGATATGATGGTTCATGTATTCGGCGGAAACGAGGCATGGGGCATCCTGATGGCTGCAACAATCGGTGTGCCGGTATATGCCTGTGGCGGAGGAACAATTCCGTTATTACAGAGCTGGCTGATGGAAGGTATGAGCATGGGTTCTGCTTCTGCATTCATGATTACCGGACCTGCCACAAAGATCACCAATTTAGGTGCTTTGAAAATTGTGATGGGTTGGAAAAGATTCCTGACATATATTCTGTTTGTGATGTTATTTTCACTGCTATGCGGAATGATAGTGAATATGATATAAAAATATCAGACTGTTTTGAACAATCTGATATTTTTTACTGTTTGTTTCTTTTTCCGGTATTGGCTGTTCCCCTGACTTCTTCATGATAGAAGTAGTTGACTATGGTCGGATGTCCTTTCGGTACACGTTCATACGGTGTTTCGTTATCCACAAATCTGCAGACAGCAGCAACAGAATGTTGAATAGGATCAGTTTAAATAATAATTATGGCTGAAAATCGAGTATATAACAGTATATATTCAGCCAAAATAGTAATGAAATATATTATTCTGGCTGAATATACAGAGGTTTTATTTGGATTGTAGGAAAAAAGAAAAATTGTTGGAGGATTGTATAAACCGCAGCTATCCTGATTTTCTTTTTATACAACCGGTGTAGCAAATATAAACAAAAAAGAACAATTGTGTATTTTTCATCAATCATTGAGAGATTATGGGAGTAATGATAAAACAGTACCCAAATATTGGTTTGAGGAATTTTTTCTTTTTTGAAAGACCTTTTATATCAAAAGATTCCTGATATTTTTTACTGTTTGTTTCTTTTTCCGGTATTGGCTGTTCCCCTGACTTCTTCATGATAGAAGTAGTTGACAATGGTCGGATGTCCTTTCGGTACACGTTCATACGGTGTTTCGTTATCCACAAATCTGCAGTTATATTGATGAGCCATTTCTTCTGCTTTCTTTTCCAGATCTTCAAAATAACTGCGATTTTTCTTCGTGTAGATTTCATGATACAGGGGAACAAGGTCCGGATGTTTGTCTGCGATATAATCCATAATGGTCTTTTTGAATCCACCGCGCAGATTCAGATTTTCCAGCCAGACAAGATCACACTGATCCTTCGCTCTTTCAAAAATGGCTTCAATATCTGTAATGCCCGGGAATACAGGAGAGATAAAACAGACTGTACGAATGCCTGCATCATAAACTTTCTTCATTGCTGAAAGCCTTCTTTCAATACTGACAGCTGCATCCATGTCATCTTTAAAGGATTCATCCAGTGTATTGATGGACCAGGATACAGTTAATCTGTTCTTTTTGTTGACTTCAAGAAGAAGATCCATATCCCTTAAAACAAGATCGGATTTTGTACAGATCAGAATATCTGCACCGCTGTCTTTTAATTCTTCCAGGATTTTTCTTGTTTTTCCATAGGTTTCTTCCAATGGATTATATCCGTCGGTAACGGTTCCGATAATGACTTTCTGTCCGGCATATTTTTTCGGATTGGTGATCTTAGGCCAGTCTTTGACATCCATAAATGTTCCCCAGTCTTCAAGATGACCGGTGAAGCGTTTCATAAAAGATGCATAACAGTATTTGCATGCGTGCGGACAACCTACATAGGGATTTACCGCATATCCGCCAAGAGGAGCATTGGATTTGGTCATGATGTTCCTGGTGGAGGTATAGCCTATTTTAATTTCTTTGTTTTCCATTGTTTTTGTTCCTCCAGTACTTTGTTGAATGGGTCAGGTAATTCCTGAATCATGGATTCCTCACCCATAATCGGGATCAGGTCTTCTTTCCAAAAGACAGGTATGTTAAGGAAATGGGCTTGCTGAGTTAAAGAATATGTCCATGCAGGTTCTGTGGGATATTTTTTAC
>JAFYCG010000128.1 GCA_017539825.1 Solobacterium sp.
CATTGACATTCAACCTTCCTTCCTTGAAAGGAGGCCTTTCTTCTCTGGAATTACAGGAAACAAAAGAACTGTGTGATGAAGAGAAGGCAGAAGCAGATAAAGCCATGCGTGCGTATTCACCGACTTCGGGAACGCCGCTTATCAACAATGCAAAAAGCTTCTATTATTACGACAATATCGATGAAGAGGAAAAGAAGATTTACGATGCAATGCTGCTGGTAGCAGAAGATCCGGTAGATCCCAATAACATCGTCGTATATTCTACGGAACTCGATCCGTCTTCTGATGAATTCGCTGAAAAACTGTATGTTGCTTATTATGCAATGCAGTACGATCATCCTGAACTGTTCTGGATGTATAACGAGATCAATGCCGAAATGATGTTCGGTGTTTCCCGTTTTGACAGTGCTGCCAGCAAGTACCATGACATTTATTTCTACTTCAATGAGCCATATGAGACATTCAATGAGGATGTTGAAGCATTCAATAAAGCGACAGATGCCTTCCTTGCAGATATTGATCTGAATGGCACAGAGGCAGAAATCGCTCTGAGTATTCATGACAAGCTGATTGAAACCGTCACATATGATACATTTATTATGGAAAATAACATCCGTGAGGATCTTGCCCATACGGCATATGGTGCATTGGTTACTAACAGCAGAGGTGATGCCAATACAGCTGTATGCGACGGCTATTCCATGGCATATGAATATCTCTGCCAGCAGGCAGGTCTTGAAGTCACAGTGGTTCTCGGTGATGCCGGTGCAAATACTACCGACATGGGAGGACATGCATGGTCCATGGTCAAGGTAGACGGGAAATGGTATGAAGTAGACTCCACATGGGATGATATGGGTACACTGGAAGACATGCTTGAAGATTATAAGACAGAAGACATCTATCCGTATTATAAAGAAGCTCTGGATGATGAAGCATACCGTTCTTCCATTGAGCATTATCTCTTTGAAGTTCCTACGGATACAATGGATTACTTCCAGCCGACTGATGAATACTTCTATTACAGCAAGGATGGAATGTACAGATATTCCCTGGTTGATGAAGGCATTCATGTCCGTGCATCGGAAAATGAGTACTGGTATCCGATCAGTGCGTTAATCGAACTTTCACCTGTAGCAGAATAAAAAACCAGATATCTGGTTTTTTTTGGAGGATTTATGCTGAAAAAAGGATTTGCGTTAGTATTATGCCTTTGCCTTGCCGCATGCTTTGCAACAGAAGTTTCCCAGGACAGTGCATCGGAAGAAACAGTTGAGGAAGTTACAGCTGTCAAGCCCCGATTGAGCATCATCGGTGAAGAGGAGCAGGATTATTCCCGTTCCATGCAAAATAAGATACAGGTACATGACGCTTCCGAAGCCAGATTGAAGACCGTTAAATCAATGCCGGTGGATGAAAAAGACTATACGGTTATGATCTACATGGTAGGTTCCAATCTGGAGAGCAGAAACGGTGCTGCGACAAACGATCTGCGTGAGATTGAGGAAACGGATATCGATTATTCCAAAAACAATGTGCTTGTTTATGCCGGCGGCAGCAGAAGGTGGAACAGCAATATTTCAAACATGTACAACAGCGTCCTGGATATGGGAGAAGATGAGGAAGAAAGACTTCTTGCCCAGACGGAAACAACTGCAGATATGGGAGCTGCCAATACGCTTGCTGCATTCATCAATTACTGTACGGAAAACTATCCTGCCAAGCACTATGGCCTGATCTGCTGGAATCATGGCGGTGGTCCGGTATGGGGTTACGGCTACGATGAACTGTTTGATAATGACAGTCTTCTGCTGCAGGAAATGCAGGATGCAATGGAAGAAACCATATTCGCTGAAGAGCGCAAATTGGATTTTGTCGGTTTTGATGCATGTCTGATGTCTACCTTTGAAATTGCCAATGTCTGGAGCAATTATGCAGACTATATGATCGGTTCCCAGGAGACAGAAGCCGGTGCGGGTTGGGATTATCACTTTCTTGATGTGCTGAATCAGACGGATGATGCCGGTACGATTGCTGCGGAAATAGTTGATTCTTTCGGAAAGTATTATGAAGAAAACCAGACGGAATTCTCCCATCCGGATGCAACTTTAGCCGCTTTGGATTTGTCTTATGTCAACGATACAAAAAATGCGCTGGATCAGCTGTTTGAGGGAATGCAGAATGAAGTTGAAAACGGCAGATATGCAGAGATCAACCGCAAAAGGGCGGATGCCAAAGGTTTTGGCTTAAACAGTGTCAAGGATCTCAATGATTCCTATGATCTGATTGATATTGAAGATTTCTGTGAACAGATGAGTGATCTTCTGCCTTCTGAAACGGAAAATGTGCGGAAGGCAATCCGTTCTCTTGTCACAGTCTCTTCTTCCAATGTTGAAAATACAGGAGGCATTTCATTATATTTTCCGGGAGACAATCAGCAGCTGTACAGCGAATCGCAGATGGTTGAACATGAAATATCCGATCAACATGAAGCATTTATGAATTCATATGCCGATTCCTGGAATAAGAGTATTGAAGTCGACTGGCATCTTGGAAAAGGGGAATTTGAAGGTGACGAAATCATTCTGAGCCTGGATGAATCACAATTTGCTTCAGCATCACAGGCATATTATACAATTCTTCGTTACAACCTCTTTTCCGGTTACAGTTATGCCATGTGCAATGTGCAGGCGAAAATGGATGATGAGGGACGCATTCATGTACCGCAGGATCCTGATATGATCTATGCGATTACCGATCTTTCCGAAGCGGACATGCCATGGGCATTCAAACAGTCACAGGCAACCGAAAACGGCGGAACCTATACGACACTCAATGCATTACTGTCTACCGGGCATGAGTTTACGGATTTTGATCCGAATACGGATAAAAATGTCACAATCACCGTACAGATGGATAATGACAGTGAAGATACGATGATCAAAGATGTTGTCTCTCAGGAAAATGCAGCCGGATTAAGCGGCAAGGGATCCATTGATGTCAGCCATTTCAGAACGATTATCGACGGTGCTTTCGGCAGTTATGAGCCTTCCCGTTATGAAGACGGAACGATGAAACCGTTTTATGAATGGCATTCCGGAGGATACAGTTATCGTCCTTTAGGCCTTGAATCTACGTTCCGCTTTAAGAAAAAGAAGGCATCACAGTTTGATCATGATTTTGTCTGCCAGATTTTAATCAAGGATATCAATGGCGATATCCATGCATCTGAACTTGTCAATCTGCCGAAAAAGGATGAGATTGCCGTGACGGAAACAAATACACCGCAGGGCAAGATGACTTTTCAGGTGTTTGAGGATTCCGTCAGTCTGGCCAAATATGAAGGATCGGATGAAAGTGTTGATATTCCTGAAACGGTAAACGGATTACCGGTAAAGGAAATCGGCATGAGTGCCTTTTATAATTTAGATACACTGGTTGAAGTCAATGTGCCTTCTTCTGTTGAAACAATCTGTTCTTTATCCTTTAACAGTCTGAAATCGCTGGAAAGGATCAATATGATGGATGGCTTAAAAGAAATTCAGAATGACGCTATATGCAGTTGTCCTGCTTTGAAGGAAATCAGTCTGCCGGATACTTTGACGATTATAGGCAGGGAAGGTATCAACAACACCGGTATTGAAAGTCTTGTCTTGCCGGCTTCTCTGGAAAAGATCGGAGATGTTCCGTTTAGTGAGAACAGTTCCCTGAAAGAAATCACGATAGAAGATAACGACTATTATAAAACCGTGGATGGTATATTGTTCACCAAAGACGGCAGCAGGCTGATCCAGTATCCTTCCATGCATGGGGAAGAGTACGAAGTACCCGAAGGGACAAAGCATATTGCTTATGGTGCATTTGCCGAATCTCCTGTCACACATGTTTCTTTTCCGGAAACGCTGCAAACCATTGAAAACTGTGCATTTTTCGATTGTACGTCTTTACAGGATGTCGTTTTGCCTGAAAGCCTGGAGACGATCGGAGAAAGAGCTTTCGGTAAGTTTACCTTTTTATCATCAAGCAATGCAGAAGCTTCTGCATATGAATTACATCTAGGCAAGAATGTTTCTTATATCGGTGCGAAAGCATTTAACGGATTATGGATTAACAGCTTTACCGTTGATGAAGAGAATCCTGTATACGCAAACAGCGGTATCTTTCTGACCAATCGTGCCAAAGATACGATCCTTGAAGCACCTGTAGGCTGTGAAAGGCTCATAGATGTCCCGGATGGCATCACAACATTAACGAAAGATATCTTTGAAGAACTCGGCAGTCACCATGAGTTTATTTTCCCTGACAGTGCATTCAGATTTTCCGACCGTATTTTCGACTGCAGTTATGAGACGGATGATGCAGGACAAACCTACTATAAATACAATGTAGTGCTGCATTGTTCGGAAGGATCCGCATGTGAAGAATATGCACAGAAATACGATATCCGTTATGATTATGAAACTGATCCCGCACATCTGGTCTATGAAGAAAAAGAGGCAGACGGTATGGTATTCAGGAAGTATTATGATCATGCCGAATTGACGGGTTGTGAAAGTGAAGAAGAAATTCTGCGCATTCTGGATATGGTGGAGGATGTACCTGTAACAGCTATTGAGGATTATTCGACAAGTTATTTTGATGATCCTTTCTCTGCATCCTGCAAGAAGCTTGTCCTTCCTGCAACGATGGAGAAGGTCAACATTGAAGTATTGCACGGGTTTTTCTTCCTGCAGGAAATTGAAATTGACGGTGAATCGGAACATCTTACGGTTGTAGACAATGTTCTGTTTACGAAAGACAAAGAAACTCTTCTGTTCTATCCGGATTATAAAACAGATGAAAGTTATACAATCCCTGAAGGAACAAAGACCATCGGAAGGGAAGCTTTCGGATTGAACAGCAATATCACTTCATTAACATTCCCGTCCACTTTGAAAACCATTGAAGAAGACGCTATGAACAGCCTGTATGATCTGACGGAAGTGCATATGAATGAAGGGCTGGAATATATCGGCAACAGTGCTTTTGGCAGTACATACTTCAACATTCATTTACCGGAGACTGTGAAACATATAGGCCAGTATGCATTCTATCTGAAATCTGATCAGCCTGAACTGGTCATCAATGATTCGATCGAATACATCGGACAGTCTGCTTTCTCCTGCTTTGATGAAGGACCTTTCCGTTTCGGATCGGATACAATTCAGATCGGTGCAAATACAGAAGTGCATTATACAGCCTTCAGCGGATTGTTATATAATTCCTTTACTGTAGATGATGCAAATACGAAATATTCAACAAATGGGGAATTATTGATGGATAAGACAGGTAGAAAAGTGATTCTGGCAGCATCCGGCCTTGAAGGAAGTGTCTATATTCCCGAAGGCGTGGACAGCCTGGATTACGGTAGCTTCCATAACTGTAAAAATGTAACGGATATTTACCTGCCGGATTCAATCCTGGATGTTTCCGGTGCAATTAAAAAATATTATAATGAGGATCCGTCATACCACATCCGGTATCATTGCCGTAAGGATAACGATATAACCAAGTATCTGGACTCCGAAGGCATTGAATGGATTGATGATATCAAATAAAAACGGCTATTGCCGTTTTTATTTGGTTATGCCTGTTTTTCAAACATGTCCTTGCCTACACCGCAAAGGGGGCATGTCCAGTCTTCAGGAAGATCTTCAAAAGGTGTTCCCGGAGCGATTCCATTATCAGGATCACCGATTTCAGGGTCATATGTGTAACCACATGCCATGCAAACATATTTATCCATCAGATAAACCTCCTTAAGAACTATTATACAGGGATACATACAGAAGAAAAGCGATTTACCTTGCAATTTTTTTGCAGTTCGGAAATGTTTTCAATAAAAACTCTTTTCTTTTTTTCAAAGTGTGATAATATATTAAGGCATTGCGGGAATACCCAAGCGGTTGAAGGGGCAGGCTTGGAAAGCTTGTAGGTCTGTAACAGGGCGCCAGGGTTCAAATCCCTGTTCCCGCGCCATGAGAAAACGACGTAAAAGTCGTTTTTTTCTTTTTACTTCAAGTTTTTTGAATTATAATGAAAAAAACATGCAAGCATAACCGGAGGCGGATGATGAAGGCAATATGTGTTGATGATGAAAAGCTGTTATTGGAAAATGTTGTTTCAATGTGCCTTGAGCTTCCTGAAATAGATGGTGCAACAGGTTTTATCAGGGCGAAAGATGCTCTGGACTGGCTGGAGACAAATCATGCTGATATAGCATTACTGGATATTGATCTTCCCGGTATTAACGGTCTTGAACTCGCTTCGATTATCAAGAAAAAATGGCCGGATACCGCAATCATCTTTCTGACCGGATATTCTCAATACGCAGTTGAAGCTTTTGCGCTAAGAGCATCCGGATATCTTCTAAAGCCTGTCACAAAGGAACAGCTGGCAAAAGATGTGGCATATGCATTGTCCGGAAGGGAAAAGAAACTTAACGGCCATATTGTTGTGCAGACATTCGGGAACTTTGATATTTTTGTGGATGGCAAGCCGGTTTATTTCAAAATGGCTAGATGCAAGGAGATGCTTGCCTATCTGATTGATAAACGCGGCACGAGCGTCACCCGGGCAGAAATCTTTTCGGTTTTGTGGGAAAACCGGGTTTATGATCGAAAAATGCAGAAGCAGCTGGATGTTTATATCCGCAGTCTGCGGGACACGTTACAGGAATATTCCATTGAAAATATCTTTGAACTCAGAAAGGGAACTTTGCGAATTTATCCGGAGTATCTGACATGTGATGTATATTTGTTTTTTGACGGCGACAGGGATGCGGTTAATCTGTACAGGGGAGAATACATGTCTTCCTATTCCTGGGCAAATTTAACACAAAACCTGATGACAATGCAGATTAGACAAAAGCAGAGATAATTCTTTCCTTTTGGTGTCAGATCAGTATTTATTTATGGTATTATAAGGAAAAGCATTATCTTTTTATTATGAATAATTTGATGAGTGTCTGCTGAATGATGTTGAGGAGGACGCAACCTATGTTTGAAAAGAAAATTGAACGCTCTGAGATGATCAGGTGTACTTTATGCAAGGATGCACCATGCACCAAGGCATGCGGTATCATGGATCCGGCAAAACTGCTGCGCAGCATCTGGTTTGATAACGAAAAGACTGCATCTGCTTTGATGGGGAAAGACTGCTTTTGCAGAAATTGTGAAGCAAGATGTGAAAAGGCCTGTGTACGGCAGAATGAAGTGCCTGTACGCAAAATCCTGATGAAACTGCATGATGAAATCGGAAAAGATCCGGAAATCGAACTTCCTGCAGATGAGGAAGCATTAAAAACAGATATTTGCGGAATACCGGTTGAAAATCCGTTTTTGTTGTCATCGTCAGTTGTTGCCAGCAATTATGAAATGTGTGCCAGAGCTTTTGAAGCCGGCTGGGCAGGCGCAGCTTTTAAAACAATCTGCACACTCGATATTCATGAAGCTTCTCCGCGGTTTTCTGCTTTACGGGGAGATAACGGCAGTATCATAGGATTCAAGAACATTGAACAGCTGTCAGACCACAGTGTAAAAGAAAATATGGAAGTTTTCCGGAAACTGAAAGAAAACTATCCGGATAAATTCATACTGGCATCCATTATGGGCAGCAATGAAGAGGAATGGAAAACCTTGTCTGCACTATGTCAGGAAAACGGTGCAGATGCCATTGAACTGAATTTTTCCTGTCCCAACATGATGGAGGAAGGTCTGGGATCCGATATCGGACAGATTCCAGAACTGGTGGAAAAATATACTGCTTCTGCAAAGAGCGGTACGACGCTGCCGGTGCTTGCCAAACTGACACCGAATGTTGCCAATATGAGTGAGGCTGCAGAAGCTGCTTTACGGGGAGGTGCGGATGGAATAGCAGCCATCAACACCATCAAAAGCATTATCGGTGTCAATCCGCATACCTATGTATCTTCTCCAGCGGTTCATGGCATGTCTGCGGTAGGGGGTTACAGCGGAAATGCGGTAAAACCGATTGCCTTGCGGTTTATTGCGGAAATGGGTCAGAATCCGGCATTGAAAAACATGCACATCAGCGGTATGGGCGGCATAGAGCCATGGCAGGATGCATTGGAGTTCATCCTTTTAGGTGCAGGAAGCGTGCAGGTGACAACCGCTGTAATGCAATATGGATACCGCATTATTGATGATCTGAAATCAGGCCTGAATTACTATTTGAAGGAAAAGGGCTTATCAAGTGTCAATGAGATACGGGGACTTGGTCTTGA
>JAFYCG010000129.1 GCA_017539825.1 Solobacterium sp.
AAGTTCTTCTCCTTGATCTTATCAGTATTCAAACAGATAATAAAAATCAATATACAGGAAGACCCCTAACGCACAGTGCTGTTTAGAAAAAAAGGGAAGTTCTTTTGATGACAGAACATATATTCGTTTTCTCAGAAAAGTCAAGAATCATCTTTGTTCAAACAAGCTAACTATGATAACCACATATGGCGTTCAGAAGAGTAAGTACAGCAGCATCGTAACCAATGAAGTGTTGCTGGAGGATTTGTTTCAGGATTTAACATAATTTAGAAGAAGTCCCATCTCTTAGCAGCAATGGAGGAGCTGGGAGAAAGTCACACCCGGAATTATCCAAATAAAAAACCTCAGTTGAGGTTTTTATTCATCTTCAATGAATACATAATCCGGATAAACAGTATCAATTCTCCAGAATTCTGTTACATAATCCGGATCATCGTAGTAATAAGAATTTCTGTAATCCGTGATGACTGCCTTTCTGGATCCGTCTTCCTGTAACCAGTTGCCCTGAAAGGAAGAATAACCATCCAGAAATACACCGACATGGGGAATAAATCCATCACTGCTTCTGAAGATGATTAAATCTCCTGCTCTTGCTTCAGATGCGGAAACCTGATGTGCTGTACCACAATAATTATCTTCTTCGACAATCAATGTAGAAGCTCCCATGCCTAAGGCATTCTTTGTCAGTTCATAAGCCATTCTGACACATTCACCGGGTTGTCCGACTAATTTCTTAGCTTCAGAAATGACAAGATCTTTGTCATACATGATACCGTTGCTTAAGAATTCATAAGGTTTGCCATTGATGGTCATGGTTTTATCTGAAACCATGGCACCGGATGCATCCATGTAATACCAGAACTGATTGGATTTTAACCATCCTGTTTTCATTGCACCGGATGCTTCAAAATAATACCACTTGTTTGCAATATACTTCCATCCTGTCTGCATGATACCTTTGCCATTGAAGTAATACCATTTTCCGCTGATCTTCTTCCATCCGGTAGCGTATGCATCATCTTTGTAGTAGTACCATTGGTTATTGATTTTCTTCCATTCGCCTTCATCCACTTTGCCGATGAATGCACCGGAAGAATCAAACTGATATTTTATGCCGTCAATGGTTTGTATGCCGGTAACCATGGCACCGGAATCGTTCATGTAATACTGTTTATTGTTGATGGTTTGCCACCCCGTCACCATAGCACCGGATGAACTCATATAATACCAGGTATTATTTACATTCAGCCATCCGGTTTTCATGGCACCGGAAGAAGTAAAGTAATACCATTCATTGCTGATTTTCTTCCATCCTGTAACCATTGTTCCGGATGAATTGAAATAGTACCAGATGTTATTGATCTTTTTCCACCCTGTAGCCATTGCACCGGAGGTATTGAGATAATACCATTTGTTTCCTTCTTTGAGCCACCCTGTCTGCATATAGCCTTTGGCATCAAAGTGATACCATACGTTGTTAATCTTTTGCCATTGACTGGCGGGGTATGAGCCATCGGCATTGACATACCACCATCCTGTATTGTTTTTCTTCCATTCGTAATGGATCTGTTCATTGACTGCATGAACAGATGTATAAGACGAACAGAATATAAACAAAGAAAATAATATATTCATCAATTTCTTCATAAATTGCTTCCTTTTAACTACAAGATTTTATCATATACATGCAGGTTAATGAAAATATTTGTATCAAAGTGATATTTTCTTCCTTATTTCTTATATAATAAAAAGGCTTTTACAAGGGAGTTATCGATGGATCGCTATAAGAAAATCAAAACCATGATACAGAATATAATTCTGGTTCTATATTACATATCCGCATTACCTGAGATCACCATGATTCTTGCTGAACAGGGACAGTGGTATACACCGATGAATCAGTTAAGAACAATCACGGTAGATGCTATGGTTGTCTGTGCAGCAGTAACCATTGTACATAAGTTCCTGGAGGAAAGGGATAAGGAACAGAATCTTATTCAACAAGGCTTATCCTTTATTATCAATCATATTGCCTTGTTTATTCCTCTGATTGTATTTACGATCATCTGTCCTGTTTCCAAGAATACCTATCAGTTAAAACTGTTTCTGTTTATTATCGCCATGAGTGATACGGATCTCGATGAACATTTCAAATGGCTGTTGGTGGTCAATGTATTGTTTATGTTCAGTATCTTCTATATGAACAGAATCGGCATGTTAAGTGATATTGTTGTGGGAAGAAGCGGAAGTGATGTGGTAAGACATTCCTATGGTTATCTGTTTCCTTTGGATTTCCATGGACATCTCTTATCTATCTGTTTCATGTACATGTACATACGAAAGGAAAAGTTTTCCGTTTTTGATGCATGTATGGTCAATGTTGCCAATGTCATGTTCTATATGCAGACAGATGCAAGAATGGACATGGTCGCTGTTACCATGGCAAGCATCCTGCTCTGTTTTGTCAATATTGTGGGACAGGAGAAATTCTCCAACGGTATTACAAAAGTACTGTGCTGGATTTATACGCTCGGCTTAACCATCACACCTTTCCTTGTCACCATCTTTTACAATCCGGATGTTCCCTGGATGTACAGATTAAACAAGATCTTCTCCGATCGTTTGACCCTGCAGAAAAAAGTATTAGGTGAACATGGAATACCATTATTTGGAAAACAGATTAACTGGGTAGGATGGGGAGGCTATGACGGAACAGACAAACCGGATTATAACTATGTAGACTGTTCCTTCATAAGAGATACGCTGGACAGAGGCATTCTGTTTGAGATCATCTTTATTATCGGATGTATCTGTCTCTTTACACAGATGACAAAGAAAAAGAATATCACCGGTGTTGTATTGATGGTATGTTTCTTATTCAGCTGTCTGACAGAGATGCATGTTGTATTGATCAATTTCTATCCGATCATGTTTTTGTTCAGCAGTATTGTCATGCTGAGGAATCAGGAGATGCTGGGATTGTTTACAAAAGGTGAATAGCTATGAAAGATAAGATGAAAAATATATTACATCCTAAAACAAAAAAGCAGTTGTTTCTGTTAGCTTTCATGATCAATCTTTTTCTTGCCTTTCTTGTATTTACACCGATTGTAATAAGAGGAGGCGGCATACTTGCCTTCTGTGAGGATTTTGCGGGTGAGACATTACCATACCGCTATCTTGCAAGAGAAGCGATCCGTTCGGGAGATATCTTCTGGAACTGGAATCTGGATCTGGGATCGGATTTCATGCAGTCATTCGGATTATCCTTTTTCACAGATCCGTTCCGGTTAATTCCGACATTGTTGCCGGAAAGCTGCATATTAACCTGTTCCTATTGGCTGATGATGTTCCGTTATGCACTGGCAGGAGCAGGAATGGCACTGTATTTAAGCAGACATTTCAAATCCAAAGGTACAGTGTTGATTGGCAGTATCCTGTATGCATTCTCCGGTTTTCAGGCAACCATCCTTGTCTTTGACATGCTGAGTGATGTATCTGTTTTCTTTCCGTTCTACATGACAGCTCTCGAAGAGCTGGTGGAAGAAAACAAAAGAGGAAGATTTGCCTTCTGGGTATTCTATCTTTGTTCTTTATCCGTCACGATGTTTGTCGGTGTATTCATCTTCTCCATCATCTATTATTGTGTAAAGTATTATCAGAAGAACAAGGCATTCTTCATCGGCATTGGCAGATGCATGACAGAAGGCATCATCGGCGGATGTATTGCCGGACTGGCATTATTACCGACATTGTATGCACTGGTCAGTGATTCAAGAGCAGCATATAAATTAATCGGTTCTATGGCATTATCCTTTGATTCCACAAGAATCATGTATATCATAAGAGCCTGGCTGTTGCCAAATGAAGCCATGTCCAATATGAGTTCCATCATTACAGCGGAATGGATGAGTGTCAGTGCATACCTTCCTTTGGTTGGTGCAACACTCATGGTTGCATATCTTTGGAAGAAGGATGATAACAGGTTAAGAAAGGTATTGATCACTTTTCTAATCATGTCAGTAGTTCCGTTTTTAAATAACCTGTTTATGATGGAATCCTTTGAACCGTACTGCCGCTGGTATTTCATGTTGTTACTGGTGGCAATTACATGCAGTTGTGAGGTGATTGAACACTATCGTGATTATCCGGTTCAAAAAGCAGGCATTGCATGTTTCACTGCTGTTTTGGTGTATGTGTTTATTCTCTACAGAATTCCATGGTATAACGATACGGAAACATTGACCATCTACAGACCTAGCAGGCTGTGGATCGGTGTCATGCTCGGACTTGTCGGTATTTTTTACACAACAATCATTTCAAGATATAAGAGCAGGAAAAGATTCTTAACCTATCTGCTGATCGGGGTGGCATCTTTCTCAGTCATCACAAATATGCTGATGTGCTATGACTATCAGATTCATTCCAACAACAATGCAAATCCGGACGGCAATGCACCGTTAGCTGTTAAAAATGAATTATTAGGTACAGGGGAAGTATTAGACAGATTGAATATTGAGGTTTTGCCATACAGAACAAGATTCTGGAGACATTACTACAACTACAATATGGTCTATGGTGTACCGAATACCGGTTCTTTCTTAAGCATTATCGCTAATTCCACATATAAGCTCTATGAGAATACAGGCAATCCGAGATTGCATGCCATTCCTCCGGTAGAGGGACCGGGTTTTGATTCCCTTGTATCGGCCAAGTACTATATCTGGGATGATACGATTATTGACTATATCAATAAGGAAGATTGTGTTTTACTGGATCATTATAATAACGGTAACAGGGAATTATCCCTGTATGAAGACACAACTGCTCTTCCGATTGCCTACACATATGATACTTACATAAGGGAAAGTGATTATCTGAAAATCAACGCAGCTTTACGGACAACCGCTGCCATGGGAACACTGGTGATCCCCGATGAAAAAGAAGCACTTGTCAAAGATGTATTGGAATACAATACAGACAAGTATTACGGCCTTTTCAACAACAAGCTTTTCAACGAAAAGAAAAGAGCACATCTGGATGAAGTCTGTTATGACTTCTCCAAAACAAACAAGACCTTTAGTTTTTACATTGATGCATCAAAAGACAAATATGCCTTTGTAACCGTTCCGTATTCCGAATTCTGGTCAGTCAAAGTCAACGGCACAGAACAGGAAATCATTGAATCCAACGGCTTAATGGCTGTTCCTGTCAATGCAGGAACAAATGAAGTTGTATTTACCTATAAGCCAAAGATGACAATCTATGGCTTATACCTGATGATCATCGGCTGTATTGCGTATGGTGTTTATTTGTTTTCACAAAAGAAATTAAGAAAATCTTAACAAGTAGAAAAGTCAAAAGTTGGCATTATGAAATGAAATGCATTACAATGAACGTGATTTGGAGGACTGAATGAGAAAGAAGAGGTTATTGCGGTTATTTGTATTAGCGCCATATCTGATTACTTCCGTTTCATATGCGCCTGTTTATGCAGAAGAAGAACAGCCGGAGACTGATATTTCCGGGGAAATTGAAGAATTGGAAGAGGAACCTGCAGAAGAAGCGGAAGAAGAGCAGGAAACTATAGAAACACCGGAAGAAGTAGTCGAAGAACAAGAAGAAGTAACGGAAGAAAACGGGGAAGAAGTAATCGAAGAACAAACAGAAACCATTGTTGAAGAAACATCCTTACCGGAAAATCCGGTGAATTATACAATATCCGTCACAGACGGAAGTGCTTCAGTCTATGAGGCTACAGAAGGAACACTGGTGACAATAAACAGCTCCGAAAAAGAAGGCCATACATTTGCGGGATGGCTGGATGAAAACGGAAATGTTGTTTCAACAGATACCGAATTTACGTTTGAGATGCCTGAAAAGAATGTATCCTTTTCCGCATCCTATGTTGCAAATTCCAACTGGCGTACGGATGATATCGGCAAATACTATGTTGTGGGGAATTCCTATGCCAAAAGCCAATGGCTGGAAATTGACGGAAAGAAATACCGCTTTGATAACCAAGGTTATGCCCTGATTTCAAAATGGTTTAAAGAGAACAACCAATGGTACTATCTCGATGAAGAAGGCATCATGGTTACCGGCTGGAAGAAGATCAATAAAGTCTGGTATTACATGAACCAGGATGGCATCATGCAGACCGGATGGCAAAAGATTGATAACCAGTGGTATTATCTGAATGCTTCCGGTGCCATGAAGAAAGGCTGGCATTTGTCCAAAAACATCTGGTATTACTTAATGCCGAACGGAACTATGGCAACAGGCTGGATAAAGATCAACGGAAAATGGTATTACTTCCTGGATTACGGCGGAATGGCAACAGGCTGGAAAAAAGTAAACAATGTCTGGTACTATCTGGATCCGGTTAACGGAGACATGAAGACGGGCTGGCTGGAACTGGAACAGAAAGACAGCAAACAAAAGCTAAAGTATTACCTGGATGCATCCGGCGCCATGAAGACAGCCTGGAATGAAATCGATGGGAAAAACTATCATTTCAATCCATCCGGTGCCCTTTCAAGAGGCTGGGAAAAGATCAAAACCGATGATAAGGAAAACTGGTATTACTTTGAAGAAGGCATGTATGTAACAGGGTGGAGAATGAGCAAGAACTACTGGTACTACATGGATAAAGACGGCATCATGCAAACCGGATGGCAATTGATCAAAGGTGTCCAGTATTATTTACAGCCTTCCGGCATTATGCAGACAGGCTGGCTGAAACAGACAGACACGGAAACAAAGAAAGTCATCTGGTACTATTTTGATGCAAACGGTGCCATGAAAACAGGCTGGCAGAAGATCAAAAACAAATGGTACTACATGAATGATAAAGGTGTCATGCAGACAGGATTGCTGACACTCGGAAACAAACAGTATTATCTGGAATCATCCGGTGCCATGGCAACAGGATGGAAAAAACTCAAACTCGATGATACAGGAGAGAAGTGGTACTACTTCAGCGGATCCGGTGCAATGCTGAAAGGCTTGCAGAAGATCAACAATAAGTGGTTCTATCTCGATCCGCAGGATGGTGTCATGTTTGTAGGTATGATCAAACTCGGAACCATTTCCTATGAATTCGGCAGTGACGGTGTATTAGCTTCACTCGTTCATAACAATGTTGCTTATTATGCACAGACAGATTCCCGTTGGGGAAATATACAGCTTGGTGAGTATAAGCCGATCAAAAATACAGGATGTGTACCGACAACGGCTACTGCTGTTGTGAATTATCTGACCGGTACAAATTACACACCGAAAGATCTTGCCACAAAGTTCTATGAATGGGGTGATTACAATTCACATAACCACGGAACTGATTCCGTCGTATGGAGAAAGTTTGCAAATCATTACGGACTGACATTCCAGAACAACATGACATACAACCAGATCATCAATGCCTTAAAGGATGGTAAAGTCTGTGTGGCGGCGATGGGTAACGGCTATTTTGCAACAGAGTATTACACACACGAAGTATGCTTCTTCGGTATCGATTCTATCGGCAGAACATTTGTCTATGACCCTTTAGATAAAAACAAGAACGGATGGTATTCTGTCAGAGAAATGTGCAACCAGCTTTCAGAAGATTTCGTTGATCTTCTCGATGGCGGACCGGTTTATTCCTTTGCAAGCAAAGCCGGTGCACCAAAGGGAAGTGCCGACAGCTCTGCACCTGCACAGACGACTTTAGGTAAAATCGAAGTGATTAACGGACCGATCAATATCCGTAAAGGTGCCGGAACAAGTTACTCCACCGATGGCCAGGCAGCTGTAGGGAAAGTCTATGAAGTCTATGAAAAGAAAACTGCAGATGGATTTACATGGTATCGGATCGGTACAGACAGATGGATCGCAGATAACGGTTCATGGGTAAAATTCACAGCTTATTAATACGAAGAACCAGCCTGATTTGACTGGTTCTTTTTTTGTTACAGAAACAGAGCATTATTTACAATATTCAGCTGTGAAGATGATGCTTCCATACAACGATCAAACTTTTTTTCATATAATTTGAGCTAAATTTGTCTAAATCTATATTTATTTGACACATTTAGACAGATATAAGTAAATAAATAGTCTAAAACATAGAAAAAACTAAAGATTTAGACAAAATACGCTTCAAAATAGTATTTTTTTATTGGAGAGTATGTCTATTGGTCTTTTATAATAAGATCTGCGTGAAAAAAAAGACAGAAGCTTTATCTTCTGTCTTTGTCAACTCTTTTCAGAATCAATACTGCGATGATCGCAAAGGCGATGACAATCAGGATCAGATTTCTCCAGCATGCCAGTACATTTGCAGCTTCGCTTGCATACATCGGTTCGCTGGTATATTTTCCTGCTTCCATCAGGAATTCATTTAATTTGTTTTCCTTGAGAATGGTATCGGTAATCAGCTTGATCGGTTTTATGCCTTCCACTTCCACCGCACGGAATTGCCAG
>JAFYCG010000130.1 GCA_017539825.1 Solobacterium sp.
CTTCTTCAACAGCAAGCAGGAAGTTGTCTATTACGGAACCTTAATCCTGAGATGGTTATCTCCGTTCTATGTTCTCTCCTGTTCCAACAACATTCATGCAAGTGCATTGAGAGGATCGGGAAACCCGAGAATTCCGATGGTCATCATGGTCTTCTCCTTCGTCATCTTCCGTCAGATTTATCTGTTTATCATGTCTCATTTCATCGCTAACGAAATTATTCCGATCGCAATGGGATATCCGGCAGGATGGATGGTATGTTCCGTATTGATGATGTTCTACTATCGTAAGGCGGATCTCGGCAGAGGCAGTGTCTGATACATGTTGCATGACCATAAAATAACCAATAGAATAATATACAGAGGTAATCAAAATGGATAGAGAGTTTAAAGTAGTTGTTGCGGATATAGACCGCACATTAAGAGACAGAAACAAAGATTTCGGTGAAATCAATCAGAAGGCGATGATTGAATTGCATAACAGAGGTGTTAAACTCGGCTTAGCATCAGGAAGACCTTTATGGCAGCATCTGATGGATCATGCGGAAGAATGGAAACTGGGTTTTCAGTTTGACTTTATCATCGGTTTAAACGGCGGTGAAATCTATGATCTGGAAACAGATTCCGTACTGAAATTAAACCCGTTACAGCCGGAAACCATAAAAAAGATCATCCTCGGCATGGAACCTTCCAAATGCAATCCATTTATCTACAGGGAAGGGTATATGCTTGCCCAATGGGATGATGAACTCCTAAGAGCCAGCGCACAGAGAAACAAGAATGAATCCCGTACCGTTAAGAATATTGAAGAGTTCTGGGAAGAGCCGGTAGGAAAGATCATGTATCGTACATGGACGGTAGAGGAAATGGACAGAGATGTCGTGCCTCTTGCAAAATCTATCGAAGATGATGTCTTCTTCTCCTTTAAGACAAGAGTCGACCTGCTTGAATTCCAGGACCGTCGCAACAACAAGGGAAACGCTGTTAAAGAATACTGTAAACAGCACAACATTGACATGAAAGATGTCATGGCATTCGGTGATGCAGAGAATGACATGGAAATGATGGAGATGGCCGGATACAGTGTATGCCTGTGTAACGGTATGGATGAAAACAAGGCTATTGCCGATGCAATTACAGAATATCCTGCTTCGGAAGACGGCTTCGGAAGATGGCTGTTTGATCATTATCTGTAATATAAAAACTGTCTCATTATTGACAGTTTTTTTATCTTGCATCGATAACTTCTAATTGTACAACTTCATGAATTGTGGGATATTCACCGTCCGGATCGACAAGATTTAATTCATAATCATTTACTACGCGAAATACTCTTCCTACATATTCTTCTTTATCAAAATAAACATGATTTTGTTCAACTAATTCTAATTCAGATCCCGAATCAGTGTCATAATAATAATTTTTCTCTTCGGCAAATACACTGCGGTTCATCGCAAGCATAGCTGCACAAAATGATAATATGACTTTTACAAACCTGTTTTTCATATTCTTCAATCCTTTCTTTCATTTCAAATACTGCATACCGGTAATGCTTTATCAAAAA
>JAFYCG010000131.1 GCA_017539825.1 Solobacterium sp.
ATACTCGAAGTTGAGGGGACAGAGCTAATCGTTCCCTTTTTTCATTCCTGATATAAAAAAATATGATGCGGATATTATTTTTTTCTTGCACTCTTTACAAAAATATACTATATTACAGTAGAAAAAGGAGTGCTTTGGCACTCCTTGTATTATGTCTGGAGGCATATGGATAGGATAGAATATTTAAAGGAATTATTTCAACCGGTATTTGAAGAGTGCGAAGTCAATCTGTATGATCTGAAGTGGATTGGCGGAAAAGAAAAGACTTTGGAAGTCTCGATCATGTGTCACGATGGATCTATGGATCTTGACACATGTGCCACTGTCAGTGAAAAGCTCAGTGCTGTTCTGGATCAATATGATCCGATACAGGAAGAGTATACATTGGAAGTTTGCAGTCCGGGAGCTGAAAGGGAAATCAAAGATCTGGAAGAACTGAATCATCTTACGGGATCATATGTATATGTTCAGCTGAAAGAACCTTTTAAAAATATGAATGAACTGACCGGAGAAATCCGAAGTGTAGATCAGGACAACATCTCTCTGGAATACAGGGATAAAGCTGCCAAGCGTATTGCGCAGTTTACCAAACAGAATATTAAATTTATCCGCATGGCGGTCAGGATATAAGGAGTTAAAACCATGGAATTGAAATACAAAGAGATGATTAAAGCGCTGAATGCTGTTGAAGAGGAAAGAAATATTCCCGCTGATATCATCATTGAAGCACTGAAAGAAGCTATGGCAAGGGCATATAAGAAGGATGCAGAGCTGACGGATATTGATGTCGTAGCTGAGATCAATGAGAAAAAAGAGACCATTGATCTGTATCAGAATTATAAAGTTGTTGAAAATGTCGAAGATGATGAACTTGAAATTTCTCTTGAAGATGCAAGGAAGATAAAGAGTGATGCACAGCTGGATGATATTATCAGCCGTCCGATTGAAATTACTTCAATGAGCAGAGCTGCTGCAACTTTAGCGAAAAATGTTATGCGTCAGAAGATCCGTGAAGCGGAAAAAGTTGCTGTATATGATGAATACATTGATCAGAAGAACGAAATGGTTCTCGGTATTGTTGAATCCGTCAAGGATAAATTCACTCTGGTAAATCTCGGCAAGACCGTAGCAATGATGCCAAGATCTGCTGAAATACCTGGTGAAAGACTGATGGAAGGACAGAAGCTGAGAGTTGTTATTACAGAAGTCAGCAAGGATACAAAAGGAAGCCAGGTTCTTGTTTCCCGCGGTGATCCGATGCTGGTCAGAAGACTCTTTGAAAAAGAAGTTCCTGAAATCTATCAGGGTATTGTTGAAATCAAGGCGATTGCCAGAGAAGCAGGTGAGAGAACAAAGATGGCTGTTATGAGCCATAATCCTGACATCGATCCGATTGGTGCATGCATCGGTCCCCGTGGCAGCCGTGTACAGGAAATTATAGAAGAACTGCATGGTGAAAAAATTGATATCTTCCAATGGAATGATGATCTGACAGAACTTGTCCGCAATGCACTTGCTCCGGCTGATGTCAGCATCGTTCTTCCGGGTTCCGACAACAAGAGCCTGCTGGTTGTTGTAGATGAAGATCAGCTTTCACTCGCAATCGGTAAACGTGGCAAGAATGCCAGACTTGCCGTCAAACTGACAAACCACAAGATTGATATTAAGACACGTGCACAGCTGGATGATCAGGGTGTTGATTATGACGAGCTGGTAAGACAGGCTGAAATCCGCAAAGAGGAAATGCGTCAGGAAGCATTACGCAAAGAGAAAGAGCGTCAGGAAGCTCTGGCAAGAGCACAGGAAGAAAAACGTCAGGAAGCAATTGCGAAACTTGCTGAACAGAATAAGAGCCTTCTTGAAGAAGAAAATGATGAATTGATTCCGGAAGAAATGCAGGAAATCGTTCATGAAAGACTGCTTGATGAGATTGCAATGAAGCCTGAAGGCACAGAAGAAGAAACTGCTGAAGAACCGGTAACACAGGAAGAAACTGTTGAAGAAACTGTTGAAGAGGAACCGGAAGCTGCAGAAGAAATCGAAGAGGAAGAAGCTGTCGAGGAAGAGGACATCGAAGACGAAGATGAAGACGAAGTCGAAGATGATGTACAGCCGGAGAAGACCACATCCCGCAGGCATGCGGATCTGGAAGATATGGCAGCCAAGAATACATATGTTTCCGTATTTGAAAAACTCGCTGAAACTTCCAAGCCGAAACAGACTGACAAGCCTAAGAGAAAGAAGAAAAAGGCTGACGAGGAAGAATACAAAGTCCGCAACAAAGATCTTGCTGATCAGATTCGTAAGAACCTCAACACCGTTGATACCCGACCTGTTTACAGTGAGGAAGAACTTGCTGAGATCGAAGAAGCTCAATGGGAAGAAGAAGAGAGAGAATACGATTTCGATTACGATGAATATGAAGATTATTACGATGAGGATGATAACTGATCATGCCTAGAAAAATACCTATGAGGAAATGTATCGCCACAGGCGAACAGCTTCCGAAAAAAGAATTGCTGCGTATTGTCCGTACACCGGAAGGAAATCTGCAGGTTGATCTGACAGGCAGAGCCAACGGACACGGGGCATACCTGAAAAAGGATATTGAAGCAGTTCAGATTGCGAAAAAGAAGAACGCATTGGAAAGGGCATTGGAAACAAAGATTCCGGAGGAATTCTGGAAAGAGATTGAAGAAGCAGTTAAATAAAACAGACAATAAGGAGGTAATTTAATGCCGGGTAAACGAAAGCCAAACACAAAAAAACCAGCCAACCGAAATTCGAATAATAAAAAGAATTCAAATTTCCGCGGACGTGGATTTGATCAGAAACCATTTTCCAAACAGGTTGACATTCACGAAATAAAATATACGGATGGAATTACGGTTGGAGAACTGGCCGAAAAGATCGGCAGACAGTCAAGTGATATTATCAAGACATTATTCATGGAAGGAAAGATGGTTACCATCAACAGTGCCATGGATGATGAGATGGTGGAACTTGTTTGTATCGGTTATGATATTGAACCAATCAAAGTAAAGGAAAGAGAAGAGGACAGCCTGGATGTTGAAATCGTCTCTGATCCGGATAATCTGATTGAAAGACCTCCTGTCGTTACGATTATGGGTCATGTAGACCATGGTAAGACAACTCTGCTTGATACGATCAGAAGGACAAAAGTCGCAGCCGGTGAAGCCGGTGGTATTACACAGGCAATCGGTGCATATCAGGTTGATGTTGACGGAAGAAAAGTCACATTCCTGGATACACCGGGCCATGAGGCATTTACTGCGATGCGTGCAAGAGGTGCTAGCGTAACAGATATCGCTGTTATCGTTGTAGCTGCGGATGACGGTGTCATGCCACAGACCAGAGAAGCAGTTGACCACGCAAAAGCAGCAGATGTTCCGATTATAGTAGCAGTTAATAAGATGGACCGTCCTGATGCAAATCCTGACCGTGTCATGCAGGAAATGTCTGATTTAGGCATTATGCCTGAAGAATGGGGCGGCGACACGATCTTTGTACAGACCAGTGCAAGAAAAGGGGAAGGTATTGATGACCTGCTGGAAACAATACTTACCGTTGCCGATGTCAAAGAACTGAAAGCTGATCCGACAATTATTGCCAGCGGTACGGTTGTTGAAGCCAAGCTGGATAAAGGAAGAGGACCTGTTGCAACACTTCTCGTGCAGAATGGTACATTGCATCAGGGAGATCCTGTTGTCGTAGGAACATGTTTCGGCAGAGTCAGAAGAATGACAGATGAAAACGGCAAAGAACTGAAGGAAGCCGGACCTTCCACACCGGTGGAAATTATTGGTTTGAATGACGTTCCTGCTGCCGGTGACGTATTCAGAAACTATGAAAACGACAAGGAAGCAAGAACCATTGCCGAAAGAAGAAAGCGCAGAAAGATTGAAGCTGACCGCAGAAAGACTAGTGCAATGAGCCTTGAAGATCTGTCTTCACAGATTGAAGCTGGTGAATTGAAGGAAATCCCGATTATTATCAAAGCGGATGTACAGGGTTCTGCTGAAGCTGTTAAGAGCAGCATGGAAAAACTGGAAGTAGAAGGCGTAAAAGTCAATGTCATTCACAGTACAGCCGGTGCGATTTCCGAATCGGATATCATGCTTGCCAATGCATCCAAGGCTATGATTATCGGATTTAATGTCAGACCTGATGCAAATATCCGTAAGAAAGCTGAAGAAAGCGGTGTAGAAATCCGTCTGCACAATATTATTTATAAAGCTACTGAAGAAATGGAACTTGCCATGAAAGGTATGCTTGAGCCTGTATATGAAGAAGTTGTTATAGGCCAGGCAGAAATCAGGGAGACATATAAGGCTTCCAAAGTCGGAACAATCGGCGGTTGTATGGTTACTGATGGCAAGCTGACTTCCAACTGCAATATACGTCTGATCCGTGACGGTATTGTCATCTATACCGGTAAGCTGGGTTCTCTGAAGCGTTTCAAAGACGATGCAAGAGAAGTACTGAGCGGTTATGAATGCGGTATTACAGTAGAAAATTATAACGATATCAAGATAGGCGATCTGATTGAAGCCTATGAAGAACAGCAGGTTCCGGTAGACTAGAAATATGAGCAGTATTAAACAGAAAAGACTGGAAGGCACCATTCGCAAGAATATCACGGATATTGTTACATTCGGTGTGAAAGATCCGAATATCGGATTTGTGACAATTACGGATGTACATGTTTCCAATGATCACAGTTATGCAACTGTATATGTGACATTCCTTGGCAAGGATGCCCGTGCACAAGCAGGATTGAATGCCTTAAACAGAGCAAAGGGTTATATTCGTTCCGAGCTGAGCAAACGCCTGGATATAAGACGTACACCTGAACTGACCTTCAAGCTTGATAAAGCGATGGAGGAAGGCCAGCACATAGAAGATATTATTAAAGAAATACATAAAGATGATGAAACAGTCCAGTAAAACGGGCTGTTTTTCATTTCATATTGTTGTGGAGATACCGGACAGGCTGCAGACTGACTGGTATTTTTACATATGGGCACAAAGTGCATAGAAAGGAATATTTGTATGAGATCAATCACAGTGCAACCTGAGCAGCTTGAATCCTGTGCTGCCAGAATGGATGACAAAAACCAGGATTATCTGAACGGAACCATTGAGCTATTTAATGCAGTTGACATGATGGGAAATGCATGGAAAGGAAAGTATAACCAGACTTTCACAACACAGATTTCCAGATTCCAGTCCGATTTCCGACAGTTGTCAATGCTGTGTACACAGTATTCAGAATTTCTGAAAAACAGTGCCAGAGCATATCGACAGACCCAGGAACAGTTAATCAGTCAGGCAAATAAACTTGCACAGTAAGAAAGGAAAAAAAACATGAACGAAATCAGAATATCTTTGGCGGAAGTTTCCGAAACAGCCGCAAAATTAAGACGTTTGAATCAGTCGATGTATGACGATCTTTGTGAAATGAAAAAAGAAATGAATGCCCTGGACGGGTCATGGATTTCTGACGGAAGCAGAGAAATTCGCAGCCGTTTCAATATGTTTGCAAATCGCTTTGAGAAACAGAAAGAAGTCATAGAATCCTATGCAGGATATCTGGATCTTGTTTCTTCCAGTTATGATACACTCGAATCTGCTATTACAGGAAATGCAACAGGGATGCAGTATTAGTTTATGAAAAAGTTATTATTATGTCTTTGTATTGTGTTTTCGATTTGCGGTTGTGCAAATTCTTCCAAGGAAACACTGAAACTTGGAGACTGGCTGAAAGAACTCAATGAGAAAGCAGGGATTTCTTCTTACAATGAAACACAGCCTTACTACGTGAATATTTCATCAAATTCCATTTATTATGATGATGTTCAGGCAGCGGTTGAATGGGGTGTTATCAACACATCTGTTCCCTTTGATCCGGATGCCAGTCTGACAAAGGAATGGACAGCATACACTTTGATGAATCTGGCACTGAAAAAAGATGAGACAAACAGCACCATCAAAGATCTTTCTGCCAGCCAGTTTCAGGAGCAGGTCAGCGCAGCTGTTTCGAGCGGATTAATGAAACTGGATAAAAGAAATCTGTTCCACCCGAAGGAAACAGTGGATAAGCAGGAAGCCATGCAATATCTTGATCAGGTCATCTCCTATATCAACCAGCGGGAAATTGATACACCTCAGCTTTCTGTCAAATGGAAAGATGATGTGATGCCAAAAGACATAAAACCGATAACTTTTGAAAAGGAAGCAGAAACTGCTTCCTTTTCTTTACAGGATGAAATCCATATCGGTGATATTGTCAAATGGGAAGATGAAACCGGACAACTGTATTGTTACGAAATTGAGGATATTGAACAAAAGGAAAACGAACAGATCGTCAAACTGAAGGAAACGGATCTAATGGATCTGACAGACCATATGGATATCGAAGATGATATCGATATTGATTTTTCACAGGCATCTATTGAAGATGGAAACGGCAATGTCATTCAGGAGGGATCATCCACGGATACGCTTACCGATCATATTCATCTTATGGGTATGAGGCCCATGTCAAAAACATTTCAGATCAGCGGATACAAAGTGGTACTACAGGCACAGGGAAAAAGCTGCAGTGCAGAAGTGACAAGAGCAATGCAGCATGGTAGTCAGCTGTATGCTTCCTTAAAAGTAAATAATGTCCACAGCACCTATGCATGGCATTCTGACCATGGCAAAGTGAATGATGCATTTTTCAAGCTGCAGTTTACGACGGATGAAAGAATCGGTGTAAAAAACAGCGGTTATAAGAATCTTTATGGAGACTTCAGCAAAGTCAAAGCGGAAGCATTTCTGAAAAGTCTTACTGCGATGTTTCATCAGAAAAAAGAAGTGGAACAGGATACCCTGACACTGTGCACATTTACCATCCCGGTTCCCGGGTCGCCTGTTTTGAATCTGAGTATGAGCCTGCAGCTGAATCTCTATGCTTCGGGAAGATGCGAGCTGGCCCTGACACAATCAAACATTATCGGCTGTGAAATCCGTAATAACAACATGCGTCTGATCAAAGAAAATAAAAATAATTCCGCTGCTTCATTGAAAGCCAGCACAAAAGTAACCGGAGGAGTACGCTTTGCGTTGAATGTGGTTAACGGGGCTATTATGGATGCGGATGTTGAAGCAGGTGCATATGCAGATCTTTCAACAACAGCACATATCTATGATGATGAAGGAAACCGGACAGTTTATAATACGGAAGTATCACCGGATGTGGCTGATGAGATAGCTTCTGATCATCCTGATGTACTGATCTGTTCGGATATTAATGCACACTGGATCATGGATGTGCTGGTGAATTCTTCATCTACAGCCGCAGGAAAACTGGGGCTGAGCAAAAAGGTCAACATACTTAACGCAAAAAATGCACCGCTTTTTCCGGGCTTGAAAAAACATATGGAAAACTGGCAGTTTGTCGATCGGTGTACAAGAAAAAACCGTCATAAATTTGCGGAAATGGATTCGATCCATGTGACCGCAAAAATCACGATTGAAAACTATTCGATTGCCATTCAAAAAGGAAAAAGTGAAGCAATTCAAATTCTCGGGCTTCCTGAGGGATACACAACGGATGATCTTCAATATGAAAGCAGCAGCACGGAAGTTGCCACAGTGGACGAAAACGGCATTGTGACTGCAATAGAAAGCGGCAGTACAGTGGTAACCATTTCTACCAAGGACGGGAAACATTCGATACACTGTAATATACTTGTACCGCAGATTTCATCATGATCGTATATGCCATCGAAGAATCTCTTGCCCACACTCATCTTCTGCAAAAAGAAAAAGAAGTGAGCTTGATTCTTGGGGCGTTTGTGTCCTTCGTGCAGCAGGATGACAGATATGTATTACATTTGCCGGATCATCTTGTTATGATCGCAGACAGCAGGATTGAAAATGATGCGTGTATTATTTTAGGAAGAAGAAAGGATAATAGTATTGCCAGATTGTTTTTTTCTGATTATGAAGAAGGCTTTAATGTCTTTGACAGATATGAATATCCTGCCGAACCGTTTACCATAGGCAGTGCAATAGATGATGACATTTACGTGCAAAGTCTTCTGATTAAACCGCATCAGATGACCATTGATACATTGAATCATCGAATCATTGATACATCCGGAGAGGGCATTGCCTATCTCAACAAGGATATGCCTGTTTTTGAAAATATCTATTCAGATGGAGACATAATCAGTCTGATTCATCTCAGAATTGTTCTGCATAGGGATTTTCTGATGATCAATCATTGTAAAAACATCTATTATTCATTCGACATGTATAAAAGAAAAAGTGATGTTTTTTTTCTGCCGAAGCAGACTCCGTATATCATAACTGATGAACCGTATATCCCGCTTTTAAAGATTCCAAAAGTATGTTTGCAAGAGCCGCCTACACTTCCTGTCGAAAATGACCGGCAGTGGTTTTTTATGATCGGACCAGGTTTGTTTATGGCTCTTGCAACGCTTTGTTCTGCTATACTGAATGCTTATCGGTATTACCTGAACGGAAGCGAATGGATTGAATTGGTTCCTGTATTGCTTTTGCCTGTTGTCATGGTCATCAGCATGCTCATGTTTGTTCCGCTGCAAAATTATTTTGAAAAAAAGTCAGTGAAAAGAAAAAAGCAGGAGCAGTACGAAGTTTACAGAAACTATATACATTCATTAACAAAGGAATATGCAGAATATATCGAAAACAGGATAAAAGAAAAGGAGGACAGATTTCCGGATGCAAAAAGGATTTATGCCGATGTACCCGTACATCAGAAAATCATTTATCGCAATCTTCCGGTATTGTCTGTGAGATTTGCAGATATTGAAGAAAAGGAGGAAATAGTCGTTGAGACCTCTTTTCGTCTGCGAGATAAAGAAAAGGATATAAAAAAACTGATAGAAGATTTTCTTTCGTTTATCAGTGAACCAAAAAGATCTCCATGGATTGTATCTCTTGAAAGCTATCCCCATATCGTCATAAACAGCGATGAAAAATATATGCGCAATATTCTCCTGCAGATTTTCTATATGGCAGATCCGCATCAGTACAAAATGGTAATTCTGACAAAGCCTTGTATTGTTGAAAAGCATTCCTGGCTTTTGAAGATACCGCATGTATATTCTGAAAAAGGAATTCGGTTCATCTGTTTCACAGAAGAGGATCTGCAGTATGCTTCTTTGTATATGGATCATAAAAAAAGGTTGCTGATCAGTATTGATGCGGATTTGCATTTTCCTGCAGACTGGGAAGGATACCGGATCTGTTTTTCTTCCGGAAATGAAAAGGCAGACCTTCTTCTTCGGGATTGCGGCAATTATCATTTCACAGTTCATGATTTTCTGAATCATAAAACCTTTTCCGTCAGATATATGAATCCGATAGAAATAAATATGGATCTGTTTCTGAATGGTTTTCCCAACAGTATACATATGCCTTTTACTTTCAGCGATCCTTCTTTTCTTGATCTCTTTGATTTACAGAATCCTGAAGTTTTGAATATTGCGGAAAGATGGGAAACGAATTGTGTTGAAGAGGGGATATCCTGTACTTTCGGAATGGATGAAGAGGAGAATAGGATCACTTTGAATCTTCATGAAAAAGGTCACGGGCCGCACGGGCTGATTGCAGGGACAACCGGGGCTGGAAAATCAGAATTGCTTTTGTCTATCATTTTATCTCTGGCTGTCAATTATTCACCGGAAGGTCTGCAGTTTGTCATTATTGATTTCAAAGGCGGAGGAATAGTCAGTGCCTTGATGCATAAAGGAAGACCTCTGCCGCATATTGCCGGTACATTATCAGATCTTGATCTTGATGATATGCAAAGGGCATTGGTGTCTTTTAAAAATGAGTGCCAATACCGTGAAAGAATGCTCCACAAGCTCGCAGAAAAAAGAAATACACCAATCATGAACCTTGATGAATACCGGAAGAAAAGAACTGCGGAAATGCCTCTTATTGCACATTTGATTATCATTGTGGATGAATTTGCCGAGCTAAAACAGGAAAGACCGGAATTTATGAAGGAACTGATTACAGTGGCACGTGTAGGCAGAAGCCTTGGCATTCATATGATTCTGTCAACCCAGAAACCGGGTGGGGTAGTGAATGAACAGATCTGGTCCAACAGCCGTTATAAAATCTGTTTGAAAGTTTCTGAAAAACAGGACTCTATGGAAATGCTTCATGTGCCGGATGCCATCAAACTACATGATCCCGGTTCTTTTTACTTCCTGTGTGATGATACCCTGATACAGGGAAAGGCCGGATATGTGAATGCACCGATGATTCAGAATGACAGGCATGTTGCGGTATATGACCACATGTTAAGAAAGAAAGACAGTACGGAAAGGCTGCAGAAAAACGCAAAGACACAGATTTCATATGTTATGGAGGAGATTCTTTCTGCTTTTCATGACAGGACACAAATTGAGAAACTGTGGAAAGATCCGGTACAGAACGTGGGGAAGGAGGTTGTGCAAAACAGTAAAAGCATCTGTATCGGCGTGCTGGATGATTATTATCATAATGAGCAGCCTGTGCTGCCTGTTCATTTGAAACAGTCACGAATACAACTTGTTTATTCCATGCATTATGAAGAAAAAGAAGCATTTTATAAAGCTTTTCTTTTCAGCTTATTCTGTCATATTGAAACAGTACAGGAAATATATATCATCGATGATTTATTTTTTCATGCGAATGCATCTGTCATCCGGGTGAAGCAGGTAATCGATATTTTTGACAGTATGAATACGGAAAAGACAGAAAATCTATTCATGATTCTTGATGAAAGAAAGAGAAAAGATCAGATTCCGGTAATTCTGATTATCACAGACCTGTCACGCTGTTTTGAAAATAATGATGCTTTTAAAGGTTACCTTGAACGTCTTCTGGAACATGCCGATGAAAAGAATATTTTTATATTGCTGATGACTTCTTCTGCAAATGCATTGAGTTATCGGGCGATGTCTTTTGTTTCAGAAAAATATGCATTACTCAATCCGAATATACAGGATGTACAGTCTTTTATGGGAACATCGGAAAAACTATGCGTGAGAAAAAAACATACCGGATTAATCAGAAAAGAACATATGCTGTTTTTTCATATTGCTGATATATCCGATGATGATCTGAAGGAAAAGGCAGATGAACTGGTCAATCTGTACGGATCGGTCAAAGACAGAAATATTCCCTGTATGCCTGAAATTGTCTGTGCGTCCATGTGCACAGAAGATGGATTGCCGTTAGGAATATTTAAAAAAAATTATGAATGGCTGGTTTTGTCCGCTGAACAATCACTTTTAATCATTTCTGCATATGAAGAAGATTGTGATTCTCTTGTTTTTCTGTGCCAGAACCGGCATTGGAAGATCATCAGGGAACCGGAGGACGATTGGATTGAAAGAAACAAAGAGCATATGGGCGTAGTTTTTATGACATTGGAAAAGATGCAGTCTTCTCTGTATCAAGGTCTTCTCAAAAAGATGGATCTTCTTTTTTTTAAAGATGCTTATCATGCACAATATATCATCCCTTCAAAAATCAGGAATCTATCAGGAAATGAAGCTGTGCTGATCCGCAGAAACAGAAGTGAGGTGATCCGTCTTGTCGACTGTGAATAAAGTGATTGTTTTTTTGCATTTTCCCATTCTGGATAAAACAGTGGAATGCTGTTTTTCCATGGATGATTCTTTTCGTACGAATATGGAAAAATTATGGCTGCTGATGGAAAAAGAGGATGGGCAGTATTATCGTTTCTCCGGGCAGGAGAGGGTTTTTGAAAAGGAAACAATGACAGAATATGATATGACAGTTCCGCTTTCCCTGCTGAACATAAAAAACAGCATGAGCTTTCTTGTTTATTGAAATCTCATGCGGTATGTACATTTCTGACACAATGGTTCGACAAGACGGTTTTCCTGAAAGCCTCTGGTCAGGTTCATATAGCGTTCAGAATGCAGAATTTCTATGAGTGATGTATGAAAGATATTACCCAATGGTATATCGCCATCTGCATCAAGACAACAGGGAGTGACGGTTCCGTCTGAGAGAATGGCAATTTGTGTGAGGCCGCCTAAACAACGGCCTCTTGTATTGGATGCGGGATTGCTGATATCCGGCCATTGAAAAGAATTGGCTGTATCCAGATATACGCGATCCATGATTTTCCAGTTGTTTTTGCGATTTGTTCTTTTAAGGCAGAAAGATGATCGTATCATTGCAAGACATTTGGCGGTTACCGGAAGATTGACCTGGTCTTCCCGCCAGAAGCGCATTTCACATATCGTTTCACTTTTTTCGGAAGCATTTTTACAGAATTGCAGGATTGTATGCATGTATTCGTCCGTATCGGCAGGATTCTGATATTCCACACTCTGTAACGAAAAGGAAATTTTCCGTAGGGACGGATGTTCATACAGTTTGGGATATTTATGCAGGAAAGTACCGTTTGTGACAAGCTGGACATGCATATGATGCTGATCGCATAAGGAAAAGATGTCATCAAGATGAGGATGCAGTAAAGGCTCCCCCTGAACATGCAGATAGATATAGCCTGTTACCGGTTTGACCTGTTCCAGGATATGTGAGAATTCTTCCACTGTTAAAAAGCGGGAAGGTCTTCCGGTTTTTCTGCAAAAGCCACAGGAAAGGTTGCAGACATTTGTAATTTCAATATAAACCCGTTTGATCATTCATTTCTCCAGTCGCTGTTTTTGTAGAAGAGCTTTAACTGTTCGGTATTGGATAAAGCAGTCAGGAAGTTTTTATGAGAACCCGGAAAATCATGATATATGCCGGCTAATAAATCTTTGATATCCTGACGAAGTGTAAAACCGTCATTCGGACAGGTGCTTTTTACTACAGGGATATGTTCTTCAATGGCGGTGGAGATAATATATTTTTCATATGTGTAGACCAGTGGGCGGATAAAGCCAAGCTGTGCCTTTTTCAGATACATGGCCGGGGCAAACGTGGTAATTCTTCCTCCCTGGATCATATTCATAAACAAGGTCTCAATTGCATCATCTGCATGATGGGCAAACGCTATTTTATTGCAATGATATTTTTTTGCAGCATTGATGATTGCACCTTTTTTTAATCTTGAACAAAGAGAGCACTGGATACGGCCCTGGTTGTCCGGATGCAGATAGAGGATATCATGTATTTCCGTCGGATAGTCTATGTATTGAATGCCATGAAAATCCATGAACTTTCTGATTTCGGAAAAATCCATATCAGGAAAATCCATTTCCAGATGAATGGCAACAATATCAAAATGCTTGTTGTCATAATGCAATGCCATATTTTTATAGTAGTGCAATGCTAACGCCAAAAGGACAGAATCCTTGCCTCCGGAGATACCTACCGCAATGACATCATTATCATCGATCAGATGATAATCATGATCTGCCTTGTATATTTCACCGATAATTTTCTTTAAAGACATGTTTTCTCTCCAATCGTATCTTTGATATTATATCATGGAATTGCTATAATATACTGTGCGATATGGATGCAGTCATTTTGTTGAACAAACCAGCCGGAATCACTTCGTTTGATGCAGTGAGAAAATGCCGGAGAATATTTCAGGAAAAAAAAGCAGGACATACCGGCACTTTGGATCCGCAGGCTTCCGGACTGATGATCATTCTGCTTGGTAAATATACAAAACTGCTTCCTTTTTGTGTAAAGGATCATAAGGCATATCATGCAACATTTCAACTGGGAATTGCAACCGATACAGAAGATATCTGGGGGAATGTGGTGGAAGAGAAAAAGCCGCAGATGCACAGCCAGTCTGAGCTTGATGCATTAACCCAAAGCATGCTTGGAGATCAGATGCAGATTCCGCCGATGTATGCCGCAATTAAAAAAGACGGAAGAAAGCTTTATGAATATGCCCGCCAGGGTATTACTGTTGAACGAGAACCAAGACCGATACACATAGATTCCCTGACTGTACAAAACATCGGCGATAACACATACGAAATGGATGCCGTTGTTTCATCCGGTACATACATCCGTACATTGATTACGGATTTTGCCAAAGGACTTGGCGAAATCGGAACAATGACATCTCTGGTCAGAACGGCAATCGAAAATGTCAGTCTGGACATGGCATGTAATATTGATGCATTGGAAGAACTGCACGAATTTGTTGATCCATTGAAAGTTTTATCATCTGAATATCATCTGGTTGATATTACAGAGGACAAAAGAATTATGAATGGAATGAAAATAAAACAAAATTACGGATATGATAAAATTATCTTCTGCAAAGAGGGCAAACCTTTAGCTGCTTATGAACGAAGAGATGATGGATTGTATCACTGTTTAAGGGGGTTTTTCTGATGCGGATTATTACAATAGGCATGAATACCAGTCTGGTGTATAAAGTCGGTTTATGCGCTTGTATAGGCTATTTTGACGGCATGCATCTCGGACATCAGAGACTCATAGAAAAAACAATAGCCATGTCAAAAGAAAAGGGTTGTGAAAGTGCCTTGATCACCTTTGATCCTGATCCATGGGTAACAATCAGAAACCAGAAGGATGTGCATCATATCTCTACATTCAGGGAGAGAATCAACCAGGCAGTCGGACTTGGTATAGAAAACATTGTTATTCTGCAGTTTGATAAGGAAATGTCACGTTTATCACCTGAACAGTTTCTGACGGATATTCTCGGCAGACTGAATCTGAAAGGAATGGTCTGTGGCTTTGATTTTCACTATGGTGCAAAGGGAATGGGCAATGCGGAAACATTGCAGAGACATGCACCGTTCGATGTTTTTGTGGTGGATGCGGTCAGTGATGAAAAGGGAAAGATTTCCAGTACGAGAATTTCCGAATGCATCGAAAAAGGAAGAATGGAAGAAGCGACTGCGATGATGGGCAGGATGTTTGAAATGGAAGGGGTTGTTATCCATGGCAGAAACAAAGGAACTTCCATGGGTTTTCCTACCGCAAATATCCAGTATTCTCCGGAATACCTTATGCCTAAAACAGGCGTCTATGCCTGTTATGTACAGGTGGGATCTGAGAAATACCGGGCAATGGTCAATGTAGGCCATAACCCTACCATGAACTATTCGGAAAAAGTATCCGTTGAAGCGCATCTGCTGAACTGTCATAAAGATTTATACGGAAAGCATATTGTCATTTATTTTGTCAGCTATATTCGTGAAGAAGTAAAATTCCGCAGCAGAGAGAATCTGATCATGCAGCTTGAACAGGACACCAGAAATATTAATGCCTTACTGGAGGATTATGAATCCGCAATATCTTGAACAGATGGAAAATCTTCTGGGACAGGATTTTCCCGCTTATGAAGAATCTTTGAAAGATAAACCATACCGTGGTTTTCGCATCAATCTTTTGAAAACAAATGAGAAAGATTTTTTCTCATGTTTTTCGTTTGCATATGAAAAAAGCCCGTTTATCTCCAACGGGTATTACTTATTGGAAGATGCCCCGATCGGCAATACAATCCTGCATCATGCAGGTATTTTATACATGCAGGAACCAAGTGCCTCTCTTGCAGTCAGCGTCCTTGATCCAAAACCGGGCATGAAAATACTCGATATGTGTGCTGCTCCGGGATCCAAAACAACCGCAATTGCTGAAAGAATGGATCATAGCGGATTTCTTGTCGCAAACGAAATCAACACAAAAAGAGCACAGGTTCTCAAAGAAAACATAGAAAAAAACGGCACGGCAAACTGTCTGGTACTGAACAGTGCACCGCACGATCTTTCCGAGGATTTTCCGTGTTTTTTCGATGCTGTTCTATGTGATGCACCTTGTTCCGGGGAAGGCATGTTCCGCAAAGAACCGCAGGCAGAAAAGGACTGGAGCAAAGATAATATCCGTCTTTGTGTCAGGAGACAGAAAGATATTCTTGAACATGCCTATCGCTGTTTAAAGCCCGGAGGAATTCTGGTTTATTCCACATGTACATTTAATCTGGAAGAAAACGAATTGCAGCTGGTTGATTTTTTGAAAAATCATGAGGATATGCATATGGAAAAAACAGGGACAGAAGCCGGCAGAAGCGGTTTTTCCTGCGGGATGAATACGGAATATGCAAGAAGAGTTTTCCCGATGGACAAAGGAGAAGGACATTTTGTCGCCAGGATGAGAAAAGACGGGGAAGAAGAAAGCTATATGCCTGATGTTTTGAAATCACAAAGACTTCCTAAAGAGGCGGTTTCTTTTCTGAAAGAGAATTTACAAAAAGAATATCCGTATTATTATATGAATCATGATAAAATATATGCAGGAACTTCACCGTTTTATGCATCTCCTCATTGCCGTCTGGTAAGACATCAGATTCTTCTTGGAGAAATGAAAAATCATCGTTTTGAGCCTTCTCATCATTTCTTTACTTCTGCCTTTTCCGATTTTACAAAATACGCGGAACTGGATGAAGCGGAAATCATGAAATATCTCCATGGAGAGGAAATTTTAAAAACAGCGGATTCAGGATGGACGGCTGTCAGCTGGAACGGATACGTGCTTGGGGGTGCAAAGAGTGACGGAAAACATCTGAAAAACAAATATCCGAAAAATTTACGAATTAGATAGGTTAAGAAAATGAAACTTGAATTATTCCAGTTCATCGATGATACAATTCATCTTTTTGAACAGAACAAATCGCTGTATGAATATGCCGAGTCCAGGTTGATGGGATTGCTGGAAAAGCTTTTTGAAGGGAAAAAGGATTCGGTAGTTGCAATGCGCTCACGTATCAAGAATACCTCCAGCCTGAAGGAAAAATTGCTTCGCAATCAGTTTTATCTGGATTATGAAAACAGTGCAGAAGCACTGGATCATCTATCGGACCTGATCGGCATTACTGTTCAATGCCGGTTTATCCGTAACGAAGCTGAAATATATAAATTTCTGTTTCAGACTTTTGATCTGAGCGGCGGTGTTTTCAGCAGATGCAGGATGGATCACAACGTATTTCTGAATCTCAGAATGCCTCAGCCTCAGCTGCAGAGAAACGGATTTACAATTTACAGGATTGACGGGCATATCATGATCAATCAGGAAAAAATCAATTTTGAATTGCAGATCAAATCCCTGGTACACACATTCTGGAGTGAAATCGAGCATGAAGTCGTTTATAAGAATCCTGATTTTGTCATGTATGACGTATTTAACCGGAATATGCTTGGTGCAATCAGGGATAATCTGGACGTTGTAGACCGTCAGCTGGAGATCATGTACAATGAGATTTCCTATGAATCTTCTCATGTGCAGATCGGCATGGATGAAAAAGGATTCAAAGAGTTTGTGGCCAGATCGATTAACGAACTGGTAAACCGGAAAATGAAGGATTCCGTAGGATTTGTGACGGACTTTAAAAAATGCAGCGCAATTATAGCCCAGTATATTTATGTAAAGGATTTTGCCAACGGAGAACACAATCCTGAACGAATGATTGATTATCTGCAGCTTTTGAATTATTTATCCGATATCGATGTTGAATTCAACGAAGAAATCTTTTTGGAAAATCCTTTTACCAGCAATGATCCGTTCTGCAGAATAATCGGTGAGTACTGGATTTCACAGATGAATCTGAATTTCCAGTGGCATATATTCTTTGTCATGCTGTTTACGATACAGCCCGGAAATAATCTTGAAGATTTTGTGGATTTTGCCAATATCATTAAGATTCTGCTGATTCAGCCTTCCTGGTATGAAGAACGCTTCGGCCAGTTTGGACAGGAAGAGGGAATCTACCTGAGAAAAGAACTGGAGAGCATTCTGGCAGAGGCCTTATGTGATGCAGATACTATTGAAATCGTACACGAAGACAAGCTTTTCCAGTGCATGATGAGATTCCGCAAGTTTGTGGAAAGAGTGGAAATGGAATATCATGATTATGATTCCTTAAAAGAAAACATGGAAGAAGTCAGGAATGCTTTGTATCATCAGATTTCAACTATCTTTCAATGAATCCAAAATACTGTTATAATAAGAAAGAGGTAAGAAATATGGCACAGGATTATATTGTTTTGAATGAACAAAGTGAAAATGGCATGATTGCCATCAATAAATCTGTTTTTCAGTCAATTGCAGAGATCAGCATTGATGATGTGGAAAATGCGGTAAGGCTGAATGAATCACGTTTTGTGAAACCGCTGCAGCTGAAGATTGAAAAAAACAAACTGCATATTATTGCGGATATTAAAATCAAATACGGTGCAAATGTTAACCAGACTTCGGAACTTGTACAGAACAAAATTTATGAGAATGTCCTTTTTATGACAGGGTATAAAGCAAATGAAGTAACGGTTAATGTTACAGGATTTGAATTTTAGTATTGACATTTTATTTATAAAGGTATTAAATAGTAAGGTAATTTGAATACGGAAAGAAGAAGATACATGATCTCTCACCTGATGACCACTGGACATGGGTAGATAGCCGAAAACAACTGATGAATTTGTTTTTTAGGCAGGTGTAGCTTCTACATCTGCTTTCAATTATTTTGGGAGGTTTGCTTGGGAAAGATCAAGAATAACAAAAACAGAAGACAGGACCCACAGGATATGGTAAATGAAGATATCCGTTTCAAAGAGGTACTTGTCATCGGTCCGAATGGTGATCAGCTTGGAACAATGATGCGCAGAGAAGCACTTGAAAAGGCATACGAATTGAATATGGATTTGTTGTGTGTTGCTCCGAATGCGAAGATTCCGGTCTGCAAGATTATTGATTACGGTAGATACCGTTTCGAGGAGCAGAAGAAGGCAAGAGATGCGAAAAAGAAGCAGCATGTTACCGAAGTAAAGGCATTGCGTGTTTCACCTGTAATTGACCAGCACGATTTTGACACAAAGCTGAATCGCGCACGCGAATGGATCGAGGATGGTCAGAAAGTACGTATTGACATGCGCTTCAGAGGCAGAATGATCACACGTCAGGAAGTTGGACGGGAAGTCATTAACAAATTTTCTGAGCAGATTTCTGATATTGCTGAAGTGAGTAAGGCACCGGCTATGGAAGGTAATACTTTGTCGGTTGTTTATTCGCCAAAAAGAGGAAAGTAAAGGAGATTGACATGAAAGCAAAAGCAAAAAAGCCAAAGACAAAGATCAAGATGAAGACAAAGAAGACCTTTGCAAAGCGTAGCAAGCTTACCGGTACAGGAAAGCTTAAAGTACAGCATAACTATGTTTCCCATTTCGCTGCTAATAAGAGTCATAAGCAGAAGATGCATCTGAGAAAATCCACAACTGCACATGCATCTGACATGAAGCGTGACAGACAGTTGTTGCAAGGTTAATTGGGGAGGTATAGAAGATGAGAGTAAAAGGTTCCACACCTACAAGAAATAGACGTAAAAAGGTCTTAAAGCTTGCCAAGGGTTATTTTGGCAGCAAACACTTACTGTTCAGGACTGCTCATGAGCAGGTAATGCACAGCCATAAATATGCTTATATCAGCAGAAAGCAATTGAAGCGTGATATGCGCAAGCTCTGGATCGCAAGAATCAATGCAGCTTGCCATATGAATGACATCAGCTATTCCAAGTTCATGCATGGTCTCAAACTCGCTAACATCAACCTCAACAGAAAGATGTTATCCGAAATTGCTATCCATGATGAAGCTGCATTTACACAGCTTGTAGAGGAAGCTAAGAAGCAGCTTGCTGCTTAAAAAACATGTTGCAATATTTTGTTGCATAGTGTAATATTAACAGGCATGAAGGATTGAATCCTTCTTCCCTGGCGTGTTGGTGAAGCGGCTTAACACACCGCCCTCTCAAGGCGGCATTCACGGGTTCAAATCCCGTACAGGCTACCATTAATAAATTAACTAACCGATAAGGTTAGTTTTTAATTATATAAATTTAAGATCGGAAG
>JAFYCG010000132.1 GCA_017539825.1 Solobacterium sp.
CCGGAGATCTTATAGAGCTTTGTGGATACGACAGACGGTGTCATGACATGCACATAGCCCTGTGCAAGTTCCTTATTCATAATGTAATCGGAAAGCTGTCTGCGGATTGTAAATCCGTTTGGCAGCCACATCGGCAAACCTGCGCCGACGGTTTCAGAGAACATGAATACCTGAAGGTCTTTGCCGAGTTTGCGATGATCTCTCTGTTTTGCATCTTCGAGATCTGCCAGATGGGAATCCAGATCTTCCTGTGTTGGCAGGCAGACACCGTAAATACGCTGTAATACTTTGTTGTTTTTATCACCCTTCCAGTAAGCACCGGAATGTTTTAAAAGCTTGAAATAACGGCAGAGTTTTGTGTTTTCAACGTGCGGTCCACGGCAAAGATCCGTAAAATCACCCTGAGAATAGCAACTGATAACCTGTTCCTCTTCATCCATTCTTGAAATCAGGTCAACTTTGTACGGGTCATCCGCAAACATTTCCAGAGCTTCCTGTTTTGAAATTTCCTTACGGATAATGTTCTTTGCAGCTTTTGCACATTTCTTCATCTCTTTTTCGATTTTCGGAAGATCTTCATCACGGATGACATCATCACCTAGATCGATATCATAATAAAAACCTTCTTCAACAACCGGTCCTACCCAGAATTTTGCCTGTGGGTAAAGATGCTTGACAGCCTGTGCCATTAAGTGTGCACAGCTGTGATTCAATACATGCAGATTTTCGTCTTCTTTAAAATTTCTCATGATTCCTCCCTGAAATGATAAAAGCGTCCCTGACAAAGGACGCTTGGACTAGCGCGTTACCACCTTATTTCCCATTTACATGGACTCTCTTAGCTTGTAACGTCTGCAAGACGGGAACCGATTAAGGCCCTGTTCACACGGTGGTAATTCTTTCCTGCTTCGCATGCCTTTCACCAAACAGCAGCTCTCTTGATCCACATTGGAAAGAATCGTGTCCTGATCACAACATTTATTCCATTATGGTCTTTCTCCATCTGAATGTCAAGAAAAACTAAAATAACGACATTTGATTTGTATCCTGTAATCCCTCCAGACAGCCCATCGCTTCAAGCTTCTTCAAAAGGGTTCCGGATAACTGGGTACGTTTCAGAATATCCTCCTTGGAAAGGAATTCTGCTTTTTCTCTTGCATCTTCTATGGATCTTGCAACGTTAGCGCCAAGGCCGTCTATCACGGTAAACGGCGGAATAATCGTATGCGTGTCTCCGTTGATGATGCAGAACTGTGTGGCTTTGGAATGATAGAGATCAACATTGCCGATCTTATATCCCCTTGCGTACATCTCCTCACAGACTTCCAATGTATCATATAAAGCCTTCTCTTTATTGGAAACAGGAACAGCGGCATTTCTGTCATTCATTCTGCTTTGAATATCGATCATTCTTTCTCTGACACTTTCAATTCCCCTGCTCATCGTTTCGATTTCATACGCATCACAACGCAATGTCAGATACTGGATATAGAAATTGTGCGGCTCATGCACCTTATACCAGGCAATGCGCACTGCCATCATAACGTATGCAACTGCATGGGCTTTCGGGAACATATACTTGATTTTTTTACAGGATTCAATATACCAGTCAGGCACATTATGTGCTTTCATGTTGTCTTCCTGATCCTGTCTTAAGCCTCTTCCCTTACGGACATCTTCCATTGTCTTGAAGGCATCAATCGGTTCGAGGTTCTTATCAAGAAGATACGTCATGATATCATCACGGCATCCGATAACTTCACCCAGCGGATGACCCTGTCTGACCAGTTCCTGGGCATTGCCTGCCCATACATCCGTACCGTGAGATAATCCGGAGATAATAACCAGATCGCTGAATACATGCGGTCTTGTTTCCTCAAGAACGTTTCTTGTGGTGCGGGTACCGAACTCCGGCAAGCCTAATGCACCGGTTTCTTTTTTATAGATTCTCGGATCGGCTTTTAAGGCATCATCTGAATAGAACAGACTCAGTGTTTCCGGATCATTCATCGGAATATCCATTGGCTTGACGGTAGCAATATTCTGCAACATGCGCATCGCTGTAGGATCAACATGACCGAGGATATCAAATTTTAAGACATTGTCATGAATGTCATGGAAGTCGTAATGGGTTGTCTTCCAGTCGGAATTCGGATCATTGGCCGGATATTGAACCGGTGTAAAATCCTCAGCTACATAATTGTCGGGTATGATGATAATTCCACCCGGATGCTGACCTGTTGTTCTCTTGACATTCTGACAGTGATTGGCAAGATAATCCTTCATCGCCCTTCTCATATCCGGAATATTCATCTTTTCGCAATATCCCGATACATAACCGAAGGCTGTCTTTTCGGCAACGGTACCGATTGTACCGGCACGGAAAGCATGATCTTCTCCGAAGACTTCTTTAATAAATGCGTGAGCTCTCCACTGGTATTCGTTGGAGAAGTTTAGATCGATATCCGGTGTCTTATCCGCATTGAATCCCAGGAAGGTCTGGAACGGAATGTTATGGCCGTTGCCACGCATAATGGTTTTACAATGAGGGCATTCCTTGTCAGGCAGATCAAATCCGGACTTGATTTCCGGATCATCCATCCATTCACTGTAGTGGCATTTCGGACAAAGATAATGCGGCTTTAACGGATTGACTTCCGTAATACCGGACATGGTTGCGGTAAATGAAGAACCGACAGATCCTCTTGAACCTACCACATATCCGTCATCATTGGATTTTTTAACAAGGAGATGGGCAATATAATAGTGGACGCCGAAACCGTTCCGGATAATGTTGTCCAATTCCCCATCCAGTCGTTCTGTGACAATATCAGGAACCTTCCCTTCAAACTCATACATCCGTTTTGCGGTGTTATGACAGATCTCTCTCAGTTTGTCATCAGAACCTTCGATATGCGGCGGGAATGTCCCTGCCGGAACCGGACGGACTTCTTCAATCATCTCAAACAGCTTCTTCGGATTCTTTACAACGATTTCATCAATCAGATCCGCATCTTCCAGCCATGCAAATTCCTTCTTCATTTCATCGGTTAAACGGATATGCTGATCCGGATTCTTCGTCTTCAGACGAAGTGCATCATCACGGATATATAACGGATGTGTAACACCGCCTACACCCTGGTTGGCAATATATACATCTCGGAAGATTTTTTCTTCTTTTTTGCAGTAATGGGCATCACTGTCGGCAATCACAGGAATATCCAGTTTCTTTGCCATATCGATAATGCGCTTTTGTACCTTCTTCAACCGTTCAACAGAAGGCAGAGAACCTAATGCCAGTGATGTGGAATAGTTACCTAGAGGCTGTAATTCAATATAGTCATAAAACAGCATGGTTTCCTTCAGCCTCTGATCATCCCCGTTGCACGCCATCTCAAAAACTTCGCCATTCAGACAGGCACTGCCAACCAGAAGATTTTCCCTGCATTTCTGCAATGAAGAACGCAAAACACGCGGTTCTGCGGCAACATCGGTTCCTTCTTTTCCGGTCGCTTTTCCCATTACCGCAAGTGTTTTTGTGTTGGATTCACTGACGAGCTTGTAAAGATCACGCAAACCGTCATGGTTTTTGGCAACGACACATGCATGACTTCTTCTGACTTTGACATACGCAGATTCATCCTGTGTCTTATCCTGCAGGTCCTGTAATGTTCTTACACCGAATTTATCCCTTGCATCCTTTAGAAGACAGCTGAAAACACCATTTAATGCATCCGCATCATAATCGGCACGGTGGGCAACTTCCTCATCATATGGTACATGGTAGTAGCGTGAAATATTCCCCAGACGATATGCCCTTCTTTCTTTCAGCACAGCTCTGGCAAGATCTAACGTATCAATCACGACATTGGTAAGAGGTTTCCTGCCGAGACGTCTCAGTTCTTCATTCAGCCAGTAATAGTCAAACGTTGCATTATGGGCAACCAATACGGCATCACCGATAAAATCAAGAATTTCATCAGCACATTCCGTAAAGCTCTTTGCGTCTTTCACCATTTCGTTGGTGATATTTGTTTTGGCACAGATAAAAGGAGGAATGGGAATAGGCGGTTTGATAAACATCTGCTTTCTGCCAATCTCCATATTATCCTTGATTTTTACTGCACCAAACTCAATGGTATGATCGAAATAGCAGCTTAAACCCGTTGTCTCCAGGTCAAAGACGACATATTCAGCATCATCCAGAAGCCGGTCTGTCCCGTTTCTGACAATACAAAGGTTCTCATTAGTCAGATTGATTTCACAACCTAGTCCGACCTTGAAGCTTCTTTCCGGGTCTTTTTTCTTCAGGGACTGGGCATTATTAAATGCTTTGACGAAGGACTGTACATCGCAATGATCGGTAATGACAATTCCTTCATGGCCGAGATTATAGGCATAATTAACAACTTCCTTGATATCACACACGCCATCCATTTCAGACATTTTTGTATGCATATGGAATTCAATGCGTTTTTCCTCTGCAGGATCCTTGATTTTTGCGACATCAATGTGATCGATCTGGTTCGGCATACAGGCAAGATCCTTGGAAAAAGAGTCATATTCAATTCTTCCGTAAATGCGGATGTGATCACCGTTTTTCACTTCCCCGATCTCTTCACGGGAAAGCCTTGCCCCTTCAAAACGCTTGACGGTAATGGCATCGGTTCCATCAAACACCGAGAATGTCTGTATCAGCTTTTTCGTCTTTCTGGATTCTATTGTCTCTTCGCCAAACACTTCTCCTTCAAACTGGATGTCACTGATCGGATCATGTATATCCCTGAGTTCAATCTTCTGATAATCCTCATGTTTTGGTTTGCGATAACTGTTTCTTGCCGGCCGTTTCACCTCTTCCTTTACAGGTGCCTGCGGCAGAACATCCATGACAACATTCTTGATCTCTGTTTCAATCGGGGAAGATACCCTCGTGGTTACGTTCAGGTTTCTGATACCGATTTCCTGCAGCTTCTCCGTCAATGAAGCAATATAATTCTCCGCTTTCTTTGCCTGTTCCTCTTCCGCAAACAAAAATTGAATTTCTTTTTGTCCCGGCTCAAACAGAAAAATACCGTCCATAAACACGGATACTTCCGGAACTTCTTTCTCAATCCACTCCAGATATCTTCTTAATTCGCTCTGATCGATGTCTTCCTTTTCATAATGCATGATCAGCCTGACTTTCGAACCTGTCAGTTCCTTCAGTGCAGATACTGTATCCAGATAGCCTGAACAGGAGGCCATCGTCTCTTTCTGAACATAAAGCTCTAGTGTATTAGCCGCACGATAAAAACATACCCTTTGTACATCGGCATCCGTCATCTCTTCGTGCAGTCTTCCGTTTAGTATATCCTTTAAAAAAATCATTCGCATCTCCAATGGAGTCTATTTTATCATAAGACATTCAAAAAAGCCGTTAAATCACGGCTTATTTTTTAAGAAAGTTCTTCAACAGTTTTTTTGCAGAGCGGACACCTGCATTGACAAGTTCTGTTTCCGCCTTGGTTCTTGCCTTCTTGGAAATTCTGCCGAGCCAGTCATTTTCTTTTTCTTTCTTGGCAGCAGCCTTGGCTTCTTCCTTTTCCCTGATGGCATCCAGTTTAGCCTGCTTCTTTTCTTCTTCCAGACGAATCTTTTCCTCTTCCTCTGCAATTCTTAAATCATCCATTGCTTCAAATGCGCTTTCCGGATCAAAATCCTTCTCATATTTGCCGTAGATGGAATCATTACGGATACATCTCTCTACATCTTCAACAGGAGAAATATCCATTGCGGACTTCGGTGGAAGAATCTTTGTATGTTGAACAATGGTCGGTGCACCGTCTTCATCCAGACATGAAACAAGCGCATAACCTGTTTTCATGCTGGTAATAACTGTAGCAGTATCCAGTTCCGGATTCTGCCTGAATGCATCTGCAGCCTGTTTAACCGCTTTGATCTCTGCCGGTGTATATGCACGCAAGGAATGCTGAATACGGTTGGACAGCTGTGCCAGAACGCTGTTAGGAATATCAGCCGGACTCTGTGTGCAGAAGAAGATGCCGACACCCTTGGAACGGATCAATTTGATAATCTGTTCAATCTTGTCCAGAAGCTGTTTGGATGCGTTGTCAAACAACAGATGTGCTTCATCAAAGAAGAAGATTACCTTCGGCTTATCAAGATCGCCGACTTCCGGAAGCTCCTTATACAGCTTATCCAGCAGCCATAACAGGAATGTCGAATACAGCATCGGATGTAAGAACAGCTGCTCACATTCCAGAATATTCATAATACCCATGCCGCCTTCAGTAGAAATCAGATCATCAATGGACAATCCCGGCATGCCGAACATCAGTTCGCCTTCCTGCTGATCCAGTTCCAGCAGTTTTCTCTGGATGGCACCGATACTCTGTTTGGAAACATTGCCGTACTGTACGGTATATTCCTTTGCATGCTCGCCGACATAGGCAGTCATTGCCTGTAAATCTTTCAGGTCAATGATATCCAGTTCCATATCTTCAGCAACTTTGAAGATGATATTGATAACACCCTGCTGTGCTTCCGTCAGATTTAAAATACGGCTGAACAGCAACGGATCCATATCCTGTATGGACGCACGGATCGGATGACCCTTTTTACGATAGACATCGAAGAAGTGAACAGGATACTTTCTGCACTCAAAATCCGTAATGCCCATGGAATCTAGACGGCCCTGAATACCTTCCTGGTTACCGACACGGATCATACCGGAAAGATCACCCTTGACGTCGGCAATAAAAGTAGGTACGCCCAATTCACTAAGGGATTCGGCAATGACTTTTAATGTTACGGTTTTACCGGTTCCGCTGGCACCGGCAATTAATCCGTGACGGTTCATTTGTCTCGGGATGATGTTAATTTCTTTGTCCCCTGCTTTACCTAACAGGATCACGTTATCTTTCAGCATGATACTTCTCCTTACTTAATTTCAATACCACCTACTTCACGGATTCTC
>JAFYCG010000133.1 GCA_017539825.1 Solobacterium sp.
GAAAACCGGTGATCTTTGTCGATATGGACAAAGCAATCTCCAATTCCTACAATAACTCTGTTACCGCTAAAGAGATGGTTCTGGATAAGATTCCGGATGCACAGCTGTATATCCTCGATACAAGATGCATCACCATCGGACTCGGACTTCTTCTGAAGCAGCTTGTCAGAATGAGAGATGAAGGTAAAACATGTGAAGAAGTTGTAAACTGGGCTAATGAAAACGCAATTAAAATCGCCCACCGCTTTGTGGTAGACGATCTGCAGTTTTTGCGTAAAGGCGGAAGATTATCCAATGCATCTGCAATTGTCGGAACATTGCTTGCTATCAAGCCTTTGATTTATATTCCGGATGACGGGACACTGGTTGCTTATGAAAAAGTCCATGGCAGAAAGAAAGCCGTCCATGAATTGCTGGAAAGTTCCGCAAAGGATATCGACGCTTCTAAGCCATGTGAGATTATCCTTGTTCATTCCGACTGTCCTGAAGACGGAGAAAAATGGAAAGCCATGGTTCAGGAAAGATTCCCGCTTGCTGATGTTTCATTGCAGGAACTCGGTCCGACGATCGCATGTCATATCGGCCCCGGCTTCCTGGGAATTGTATATTTTGCTGAAAAAAGACAAGCCTAGCTTGTCTTTTTATATGATTTTCTCCATCATTGTCTTCTGAATGCCGAATCCTACTTTCTCGTAGAACTTTCTGGCACTGTCATTGCCTTCCCAGACATTCAAAGTCACGTTGTAACATCCCTTCTGTTTTGCATAATCCATGACGTATTCATATAAGGCTTTGCCTATATGCATGCCTCTTGCCTTTTCATCCACGCAAAGATCATCGATATATAAAGTCAGAATATCCTGCATATTGGTAGGATGCGGTCTCTTCATCAGCTGGCAGAAAACATAACCCAGCACTTCCCCTTCCTTTTCATATACAAATACCGGTGATTCAGGATCTTCAAAGATTTTCAAAAGTTCCTCATCCTCATATTTTTTTGTACCGGATATAAAGATATCCGGACGTATCTTCGCATGGATTTCCAGCACTTCTCCTAACAGTTCATTTATCTTTCCCAAATCCTTCGCTTCTGCTTTTCTGATCATTCTGTTCCTCTTTTCTAATCACTTAAAATATCTGCACAGCCCTTAAGCTGTTCAATGATGTTGATGTGTTGCGGACAGACGGATTCACACTGGCCGCAGGCAATGCATTCCGATGCATTGTTTGCTATAGAAGCATACGCTTTCTTTGCCTCTTCCAGCTGGCCGCTGACAAGATGCATGTTCATAGCCTTGAAAACATCCGGAATCGGAATCTGTTTTGGGCATCCTTCGGTGCAGTAACGGCATGCGGTACAGGGAATGGCTTTGGATCTGCCGAGGATCTCCTGCGCCTGCTGAATGATTTTCTTTTCCTCTTCATCAAGTGGCTTGAAATCCTTCATGTAGGAAAGATTATCCTTCATCTGTTCAATGTTACTCATGCCGCTTAAGACAGCCAATACCCCATCCAGGGATGCCGCAAAACGGATTGCCCAGGATGCGGTAGACATATCCGGATGCTTTTGTTTCATGATGCTGATGATTTTTTCATCCGGTTTTACCAGTGCCCCGCCTTTGACCGGTTCCATAATGGTAATCTTTTTGCCGAATTTGCGGGCTACTTCATAATTGGCCCTTGATTGCACTTTCGGATTTTCCCAGTCTGCATAATTGATCTGCAGCTGTACGAATTCCACCTCCGGATGCAGTGTCAGCAATTCCTCCAGAAGCTGCGGTCCGCCATGGAAGGAAAAACCGATATGACGGATTACGCCTTTTGCCTTCTGTTCTTTCACAAAGTCCCAAAGATGAAACTTGTCATATTTTTTATAATTGCTTTCCATTAAGGAATGCAAGAGATAGTAATCGACATAATCCGTTCCGAGACGGTCCAGGCTTGTTGTCAATTCCTTCTTTGCAGCATTTTCATTGAGGGCAGCTGTCGCAAACAATTTTGTGGCAATGGTAAAACGATCCCTGGGATACCTTTGAAATAATGCCTTGCGTATAGCTTTCTCACTTCCCGGATAAACATAAGCCGTATCAAAATATGTCATTCCCGCTTCCAGGAACAGGTCGACCATCTTCGCTGTCTGATCAACATCAATTCCGATTCCCTTGCGGGGCAGCCGCATTAAGCCAAATCCTAATTTTTTATCATTCATCGTCTTTCTCCATCACACTTCAAAATTAGCATACTGCTGTTTTCATTTCAATCCAAATACATCAGAAAAGCCGGTTTTCACCGGCTTTCTATGTTAAATGACAAAGTCTTGTTCAACCGTTTTATTAGCTTGATAAATGTTAATATTGATATCCTTTCCGCTCATCCTTAACAGATGTTCATCTGCGGTAGGGAAGATTCTTGAAGACAGAACGTATTCTCCCTCGTTCAGGAAGATCTCAACCGTGCTGTGGTCCACAAAAATCTGCATGGACTTTAAGCCGTTATCGAGATGAACCGTTCTTCTTGTACCGAAATCGGTATTTGTCTGAATGCGCATACCGCTTTTATCAATATAGAAATCCTTGCTGTTCTTGTTGTAGGAAATCTCAAATCCTTTTTCAATAGATCCCGCAAACAGGTTCAGGCTGACGGATTCATACTTCGGATTTTCCACATCAATAATACATGCGGATGGCGTTCTGCCCAATGTCTTATCTTCTATAATACGGCCATCGGAAACTCTCAGAAGCGTGTCGCCCTTCAGTTTGCCGATTGCTCTGACAGGTTTTTGAATCAGTCTGTTGTTTTTGATTGTCAGCTCTCTCGGCATTGTCTGCAAACCGGCCCAGCCTTCATCATCAGCAGGCGGATAACTGTAATCAGCCACGCCAAACCAGGCAATCAATACACCTGCCGAGGAATATTCCTTCTGGAAAGCACATTGTGCTGCGTAGAAGTCAAATCCTCTGTCAAGCTCAGTCATCGGGGATTCCGGAATGAATTCCAGATTGTCAAAATCCATCTTACCGACCATGTAAACATTGTTGAACTTGTTCTGGAAATTGTTGCCTTCGGGCTCTAAGCCCTGTGGCGAGAACAACAGTACCCATTGGTTGCCGATCTTTTCAAGATCAGGACATTCCACCATGTAACCGAAGTCTTCAAATCCTCTGACTTTCAGTTCACCATAAAGATACCATCCTTCTTCAATATCCTGGGAACGGAACAGAAGCAGCTTGCCTTTTTTGTTTTCATCCTGGGCACCTAAAAGAATGTAGTAATAGCCAAGATGACGGAAGATCTTCGGATCTCTCTGATGTTCCGTATAACCTTCCTGCGGTTTGATCAGCGGTTCAGCCTGTTTTGTGATATTGCCTTCCTTGTCCATTTTGGCAAGAAGCTGGAAAGGATGACGCACATAGTCCTTGTCGCGGCAGTTTCCTGTATATGCAAGATATAATGCATCATCTGTCGGATAAGCACTTCCGCTGTAACATCCGCTGTTATCCTCATAATGATCCGGGATCATGGCACATCCGATGTTCTTCCATGAAACAAGATCCTCACTTGTTACATGATACCAGTGTTTTGTTCCGTGAACACCACCATACGGAAACCATTGATAGAACAGATGCCATTTGCCATTCCAGCGGGAAAAACCATTCGGATCATTCATCAGTCCGGTTACGGTCTGCACGTGATACTGTGTACGCCATTTTGAACGGCTCACTTCCTCGTGCAACAGTTTGAGTTCCTGATAATCAGTGTCTTTGTAAACCCTTCGTTTTTCTTCAGGTGTCCACTGCTTCATAGCTGTCACCTCCTTGTTAATGCAAATCTGATATGACAGGTTAATGTTTCATTTGCTTTGACAATCGGTTTGTCTTTGATATCAGGGTAGTTAATCGCATTCGGCATATATTCTGCCTCAAAACACAGAGCAGATCTTCTTGGATAAGCAACGCCTTTTTTCCCCTTTGTTCCATCAAGGAAGTTGGAGCTGTAGAGGTGCATGCCCGGCAAATCCGAAGATACCGTCAACTGCAGTTTTTTACCGAGACAGACAGCCATATCGCGCATGCCTTCTCCCTGAATGAGGAAGAAATGATCATACCCGCTGCCGAAAGCCAACTGTTCATTCTCTTTTTCAATATCCTGAGCAGGTGTTTTAAACTCTCTGAAATCAAACGGTGTACCTTTGACATCTTCGAGTTTGTCCTGTGTCATGCCGTTAGCATCACTCAGACCGTACTGATCCGCATAGATCTTTACTTCATGATCCAGTGCATTATCACTTTCATCCAGATTGAAATAAGAGTGATTGGTATAGGCAAACAGCGTATCCTGATCACTTGTGCCTTCTGCCGTAATGCACAATCCGTCTTCACAAAGTGTATAGGTAATGTTAACCTGCAGGTTTCCGGGATAGCCTTCTTCCCCGTCTGCACTCAGATAGGAGAAAATAACGCTGTTATCCGCTTCTTTGAATGTAAATGCTTTGCGATTAAATCCCTCAAGTCCGCCATGGTTGCAGTTTCCGTTGTTGTTGATGGGAAGATGATATGTTTTTCCATTGAGGGTAAATGTTCCCTTCCCGATTCTGTTGGCAGTTCTTCCTACCGAAGCACCGGTATAGAAATCCTGCTGTATATACTCTTCAAGAGTATCGTATCCCTGTACGACATCAATACCTGTCTGTTTTTCAATGAAGGATACAAGTGTTGCCCCATAGTTTGTCACTTTGGCAATATATCCCTCATTCTCTAATGTGAAAAGATATATTTCCTTCTCTTTATATGTCCCGAATAATTCTTTCATAGATTTTCCTTTTATTTTTGTGCAGCGAGGAATTCCTGAACTTCTTCAAATGACGGCATTACACGCAATGCACCTTTTCTTGTCGTAACAATAGAAGCAGCTGCATTTGCGAAAGTCAGAGCCTCCTTCAGTTTTTCATCTGTGAAGTTATCCAGGCCTGTATCCAGAATAGCATTGATCATGCATGCACAGAATGTGTCACCTGCACCGGTTGTTTCAATTGTACCTGTCTGTACGAATGCCTTCGTTTCAACTTTGCTTCCCTTATAATAAGCACGGCTTCCGTCAGGTCCCATGGACAGGCAGATGAGCTTGATATTCGGATATGTTTCCTGTAATACTTTGATGCCTTCATCAAAGTCTTCCTTGCCTGTGAACCACTGGATCTCATTATCGGAAATCTTCAGGAAATGTGCATGCTGCATACCCCAGTCGATTTCCCTCTTTGCATCATCAAGAGAATCCCATAACGGTTCTCTGAGATTCGGGTCAAATGTAATTGTAAGACCTGCTTCTTCGGCAACACCGATTGCTTTGATGGTAGCACTCTTTGCCGGTTCATCTGTCAATGATAATGTACCGAAATGGAAGATCTTAGAGCTCTTGATCAGATCTGCATCGATCTCTTCCGGTTTGATATTGACATCAGCACCCGGTTTTCTGTAGAAGGCAAAATCCCTGTCTCCGTTAGCGAGCTTTAATACAAGTGCCAGTGTTGTATGGACTTCATTATCCTTCTTCAGTCCTTGTGCAGAGATGCCCTGTTCAACAATTGCTTTTTCCAGAAGGTTGCCAAATCCGTCATTTCCGACTTTACCGATAAAAGCTGTCTTCTTTCCTAATTTCTGCAACATGCTTAATACGTTACATGGTGCTCCGCCCGGGTTAGCTTCAAGAAGCGGGTTTCCCTGTGCGGACATTCCGTTTTCTGTAAAATCGATCAAAAGTTCACCGAGAGCGACAACGTCAAAATTTTTTTCTGCCATAATTTTATCTCCTTAATATATAGAAAAACTCTTTATATAATAATACATCATAATTGACTTGCCTGACTATCAAATCAGTTGAAAATAACGGAAAGCTTTCATAATTCCATCACAATCAATGACATCTGTCACATAATCTGCAGCTTCTTTACAGCTCTTTGTTCCGTTACCCATACAGACCGCTATACCTGCTTCTTTCATCATCGAAATATCATTGGGACCATCCCCTATTGCCATGATCTCTTCCCTTTTCCAGTGATATATCTCCCTGATCTTTCTGATGCCGACATCCTTGCCTGCATCACTGTCTATGACATCCAAAGCGATATTCCATCTTGTGGCATGAATATGATGTAATGAAGCAGACATCTGTTTCCAGACCTCCTCGTTGACATAGGGTACACATTGATAAATCGGATGTTCCAATATGCGTTCCAATGGGAGAATATCCGGGTACGGTGTATGGATCTTATCCATATCCTTTTGTACAAGATCATCATAGACATTGATATACATCTTTTCCGCTTCTAAAAAGACAACCGGATACGGATGCTCTTTCAAAAATGCATAAAGATTTCTGATATCTTCTTCCTGAATGGGATGGGCATCCAACACCCTGTCTTTTTCATAGGAATATGCACCGTTAACCGTCACCCAGCCATCTACCGGTATATCCTCCACCTTCAGCATCCTCAGTTCTTCTTTATGTCTTCCGGTTGCACCATATATCTTTATGCCGTTATTCCCTGCCTGTTTCATCGCCTCAATTGCCGAAGAAGGTATACCGCCTTTTGTATGGGAATACAGCGTGTCATCCATGTCTAAAAATACCGCTTTGATCATACATTACCTCCTATTTTATTTTACTAAAATAAGGATGAATCTTACAAAAAGTTTAATTTTCTTTTATACAAGCGTTTTCAGACTTGCACATCTTTTCAAAAATGTTATTGTAATTCATGTATGAAATTCTTATCGGATTTAAACAGAAGCGAAAACAGCTTCATCTATATTGTACTTGCAATCCTGTTTGAGCTGGCTATGGGCGTTGTGATGTTCATGAAGCTCGGACTGGATGCCTTATTGTATTTGTATGCATTGATACCTTTGCTGTTATTAACGGCATTTCTGGGAACATATGCCTACAATAACGATTGTGACATGCGTCTGTACTTTGCACTAATCTCTCTTGCGACAACAGGCATATCCCTGCAGATTCTTGTCGATCAGGTGTACCATCCGCTCACCACATTCAGCTTTCTGAAGTATGGCATCGGGTTGTGTGTTGCCTTTGTCTTTGTTTTTTTCTATTACTTCTTCAGAAAGATATTGAGCAGGAAGTTTACGGTATATTTAACACTCATCGGCTGTACGGCCATCTATGTGATACTGTATCTTTATGGGGTTGATCCTAACGGTTACGGTACATTGGCATGGATCCGCATGGGTCCCTATACCGTACAGATGACGGATTTTACCAAAGTCGCCGCGATACTGTTTTACAGCAGTCTTCTGACTTCGGATGAAAACCGTTCTGTATCCAATATTCTGTGGATATCCACGTTGTTTTTCTTCATCAACCTTGCAGGCAGTGTGATCATCCATGAACTTGGTTCCTTCTTCATCCTGTTCTTTCTGCATCTTTCCATTCTGTTTATCTTTGTGCCGAGAAGCCTTGGAAAAAGGATCTATCTGATCGTCGTCTTAGGTTTATGTGTCGGTGCAGTTGTCGGCAGTTTTATCCTATACAAGTCATTGCTGCCAATGGCTGAGGCCGGTGAATTAAGCGGCCTCATGAGAAAGGCATGGCCTTTCATCAAAAAGATCTATACGCGTTTCTCCCTGACTGCCAATCTGACCAGTGATCCGTATGGATCAGGCTATCAGCTGTTACAGGGAAAGAAAGCTTTATGGATGTCCGGATTATTTGGCAATACGGTTAACTTCCATGCCATTCCCGTACCGGAAAGCGATATGGCTTTTATCGCTCTTGTGAACTCCTTCGGTTTACCGCTTGGTGTATTCAGCATCCTGATGTTCATGATGATTCTGATTTCCGGCAGCACACTTTCAAGAAACATGCTGACAAAGGAACCGAAAGATGCAATCGTCATCTATGGTGCAACCATTCTTCTGTTTTTACAGGCAATCATTGTGATTCTTGGTTCCTGTAACATGATTCCTTTTGCGGGACTGCCAATCCCCTTCTTAAGCAGAGGCGGCACATATCAGTCCATTGTCTTCTGTTTCAGCGGATTGCTGATCTACCTGTCAAAAGGTTCCTGGAAAGGAGAAGCGCATGAAGAATAACCGTTCAAAAAAGCGTATCCTGCTTGCACAGATATTGTGTATTGCCGGCTGTCTGTTGTTCTGCTCCTTCCTTTGCGGAAAGTATCTGATTCTTGCTACGTTCAATGAGAGCTACCATGGCACCAAAAATACAATCACCTATCAGACAATTGAAGATTCTGTTATTGAAGGTGATTTCTATGATCGTGACGGTGCGCTGATTCTTGGTAATGCATCTCCGGGACAATCTGCTTATGCGGAAAAGCCGAAGAATTACAGCTATGCATGGCTGGTAGGATATTACTCGGTAAACGGCGGTGTTGAAAATACATTCGGTTTGCGTGGGAATCTCAAGGATTATTCCCTGTTCCATCTGGATGCAGAAAACAAAGGCGCATCAATCACATTAACTACTGACAACCGTCTGCAGAACAAGGCATTTGCGTTATTAAACGGAAATGAAGGAAGCATCACGGTCATCGACAACAAGACAGGTGCAATTCTTGCCCTTTCCTCACAAAGCACGGTTACATATGATGTCAATGATATGGAAAGCCTGTTAAACAGCGATGTGCCCGGTTCACAATTCCGCAGAGGAACATATGAAAACGATCCTCCGGGAAGTACATTCAAAGTCATTACGGCTGCTGCCGCATTAAAAAAAGCGGAAGATGATAACCTGGATAGCTCGTTCTTCCAGTTTGTTGATGCAGGATCGTATACACCTGCAGGATCCGATTATGTCATCACCAATTACAACAATGTCACCTATGGCAATATTGATCTGGAAGAAGCGATGAACCATTCCGTCAACTGCTACTTTGCGGATCTTGGCATCCGTACCGGTGCATCCTATCTGCAGAAGACGGCTTCCGCATTCATGCTGGGAAAAGACATCGATATTCCTTATCTTTGTACATTGCATTCATCCATGAACTTTGCGGATGAAAAACCGATCACGATTGCACAGACCTCATTCGGCCAGGGTGATACGCAGATCACCCCTGCTCATCTTTGCTTAATTGCGCAGGCAATTGCCAATGACGGAAAAATGATGCGTCCATATATTGTGCAAAACATCAAGAGCGGCAATCATACCCTTTACAGGCATATAAACAGAAAACTCAGCACTGCTCTCAAAAACAGTGTAGACGTTAAGCTGAAGGAAATCATGCATTCTACCGCATTACTGTATGGACTGGATGAAGCCACCTATGGCATGGTCTATGCCAAAACAGGAACTGCAGAATGTGCCGAAGGAAGAATCCATACCTATATGATCGGATTTACAAAAGATGCATCATTCTGCATCTCCATGAACAATTCCCTTCACAGTACGGATTTATATCCCGTTGCCAGGCAGCTTGTTTCTGCAATCAATGAGATTTATGAATAAACGGAAGTATCCTGAAGATACTTCTTTTTATATCCTTCCTGAAAATTATACCCAAACATAAATCATCCTGAGGAAATCACTGAAAAATGCCGTTTACATGACGGCATTATTTCTTTTCTTTTCCGAAATCCTTCTTTCCGATCATCTCATAATACTTCTGCAATCTTCCTTCATAAGCTACATCGGAGAAGAGATAGAATCTCTTGTCTTTAATTGCATCGGGAAGGTATTGCTGGTAAGTGTAATGGTTTGGATAATCATGCGGATACACATATCCTGTTCCCCGGTCGAGTTTCTGTGCACCGCTGTAATGGGCATCCTGCAGATATGGCGGTATTTTGAGATTGCCTGATTTCTGCACTTCTTCCCTGGCTAAGAATATGCCGTTTGAACTGGCATTGGACTTAGGGGCACAGGCAACATATGTTGCAGCCTGGGCTAAAATAATCTGTCCTTCCGGCATGCCTACTCTTTCCACGGCAAGAGCAGCATTAACAGCTATCTCAAGAGCACGGGGATCTGCATTTCCGCATTCTTCTGCAGCAGCAATCATGATTCTTCTGGATATAAATCTGACATCCTCTCCTGCTTCAATCATTCTTGCCAGATAATACAAAGCTGCATCGGGATCTGAACCGCGCATGGATTTGATAAAAGCGGAGATTGTATCGTAATGGTTATCTCCATCCTTGTCATAACGAAGGGATCTCTTCTGTATGCATTCCTCTATTACAGATACATCAATGTGGATATACCCATCTTCTGAACGCTCTGTTGTCAATACGCCGAGTTCCAGTCCGTTTAAGGCAGCTCTTGCATCACCGTCACTTGCATTGGCAAGAAAGTCAATCGCATCCTGATCCATCTGCACCATCTGTGCCGCAACACCCTTAAACGGATCATCCAGAGCCCTTTGAATCAGAGTGACAATATCCTCTTTTGTCAGTGGTTTTAATTCAAAGATTCTCGATCTGGATAACAGCGCACTGTTTACTTCAAAGTAGGGATTTTCCGTCGTTGCACCGATTAATACAACAGTTCCGTCTTCTACATGGGGCAACAGGAAATCCTGTTGTGCCTTGTTAAAACGATGAATCTCATCAATAAACAGAATGGTTCTTTTTCCATAGGCACCATAGAGGCTTTTTGCCTGATCGACAACCTGTTCGAGATCCTTCTTTCCGGCAATGGTCGCATTGACCTGGCGGAATTCGGCACTGGTAGAATTGGCAATGACTCTGGCTAATGTTGTCTTGCCGGTTCCGGGAGGACCGTAAAACAAGATGGATCCGAGTTTATCCGCTTTGATTGCCCTGTAGAGCAGTCTGCCTTTGCCTATGATATGCTGCTGGCCAACGACTTCTTCCAACGTGGAAGGACGCATTCTTGCAGCTAACGGTTCTTCTTTTTTTCGTTCCTCTTGTGAGGCATATCCAAATAAATCCATGTATTTCTCCGCAAGATATTATGGATGAATTCATGAAAAAAAGCAACTTTGGCAGTTGCTTAACATCCTTTACGGCCGATGCCGCATGCTTCTTTCGGTTCTTCATCCTCTAAGATAAAGTATCCTTTTTCCGTAATGATGCTTTCCCAATCTAGCGTTATGGAACCATCTTCTTTCAACAGTGCCGGCAAACCGATATCCCCTGCTTCTCTGGCAGAATCAAACACAGGATTCTGATCCCTGTATCTGAGGAATTCTTTTAAGTTTTTCATGGATTCGTTGATATCGATGAAATCGTATTTTATCCCATAGAAATCAAAGTTCTTTTTGCATGCCACGCAATCCGGACACATGCTGCTGCCATAAATCGTAAACATTTTATCCTCCGTTTATTCTGTCATCTTATTATCAAGATCCCTGGCTTCGAGTCCGTTTTTCCGTATTTCCTTGCGCCAGTTGGATTCTACGACTTTCTTGTAGACAAGCCTTGGAATACCTAAGTTAACACTCATGTTATCTTTGATATTGCCTGCGGCAATCAGGGATAAAGCCTGATCTGCTCTTTTGAGCATGGCATTTCCCATAGGCATTTCCCTTACGGTTTCAATTGCAGGTGCAGCACCGATCGAAACACCGCCATGATACGTAAAATGCATCTTCTTTGCCCAGTTCTCAAGAATTCTGAGACTGATGTAACCATGTTTTCCTTCGTAATAACCACAGTTGCATACTTCTGCAACCTCAATACCTCTTTTGTGAGGTTTCATCTCTGAAGCGGTTAAAAATGCCAGCAATGTGGATGGAAGCCCGTCTACATACAAGGGATAGAAGAAGATGACATATTCATTTTCAAACATCCGGCTGATGGCTTTATCCATGTTGATTCCGGGCTGTATGAAAATTTCTTCTGTTTCATTCCCCTGCATCTTTTCCTTGATTTCTTCCAACAGCAAATAGGATGTGGATTCTTTGCCTTTTGGACTGGCACATATCAAAGCAACTTTCATTGTATGCCTCCGATCTCAAGTGCATCGGTAAAGAACATAATCCTTGATACTTTTCCATAGAGATTGATTGCATTGAGGCGGATTAATTCCCTTGCGGTTTCCTTTTCTGCTTCTTCTATGTTTTCCCCATAGAAGAATGCAGAAATGCGTATCTCATGGTTGTATCTTCTTTTATGGCGCATTACGCCATCCCTGATCACAAAATCAGGATGGATATAAGAAAGACAACGCTCCATAACCGTCTTGACAAAAGGACTGTAGCTGCCATACCAGCACCGGCTGACAATGTAGAGATCATCACATTTTGCCAGTTTCTCACCCATATCGGCAATATCATCATCCACTACACATACGCCGGGTGTCTTTGTAAAGCAGCCGAAACATCCTGCACATGCATGTACATTCATGCCGGTTGTAATCAGCACATCTTCTTCATTTAGTATTCCTGGATATACGCCTGTATCCGTTATAATCACTTTCATGCTCTATATTGTATCAGCTTTCCTGTACTTTGGAAAAGTCATACGCTTAAATTATCTTTTAAGAATTGCAAGCATTCTCTTTTCCAGTTCATCTTTCAAGTCTTCCGGTTCAATCAATTCAATTGCATCCAGAAACTGCTGTGCCAGAAACAAGGCACCGTTTTCGGTTGTTCTTACCCTGGCGATAAAATATCCTTCTTCTGCAGGTGTTACCTTTAGGGATGGTCCGAATATGTCTACCAGAGGATCCATGATCCTCTCTTTACATCTGAATGTGACAGAAATCATCTCTCCTGTAAACATGAACAGTTTGTTTCGTGCATACTGGTAAGCTTCTGTTTCCCTGGTCTTTGAGAGAAATCTGATAGGCTGGTCAAGAATCTTTATATCCAGCATCTTGTCGATGCGGTAATGGGCAAAATCCGTATATTTGGGATTGGTGGAAATCATGTATGGTCTGGCATCGTTATAGACGATATAGCGTGGTTCAACAATATATGGTTCTTCTCTTTTGGGTATGAGTTTCTTGTTTTTGTCATAATGCAAATAGGTAAAGGAAATCTTCTTGTTGTTTTGAATGGCTTCAGAAATTACCTCAATATTCAGAAACAAGGAGGAATTATCCGTTTTCTGATCATTCGGCATGTATACCGAATCCTTGAATTCCTTCTGTTGTCCTGCGGATAATGAACTTAACAGCTTCTGAATCAGATCATTGCTTTGTTTCTGGTTGATGAAATGGGATGCATGAATTGCATTGCATAACAGCAACACCTCCCCTTTCTCAAATTGTCTTGTGATCAGGTAGTATCCTTTTCTGTTTTCTTTATAATCGCTGATTTCATATCCTGCCTGTCGTAAGACATCGATATTGGAATACAGTGTTCTTCTTTCAATATCCAGATCCAATGCATGATTGAGCTTATCCATCAGCTCATTAACAGGCATAATATGATCTTCATCCGTCTCTTCCTGTAATATCTTTAATAATGCAAAAGCAATATGTTTCTTTTCCGCCATATAGTTCCCTCATCTGACTAATAGAATTATACCATCATAGGCATGTTTTTTGCATAGAAAGGTTTATGGATTGCAGATACCGCATGGTGTATACCCTTCCGATAACAATTCTTCTCTTGTGGCAATACGTATTTCTTTATTGTTTTCCGACATGGTCAATACCCCTTCACAATCCGGATCATGAAACTTCATGGATCTTTTGTTCAGGACATATTCCTTTTCCAATGGGATTTGCTTTTCTATCTGATAATCCATTCTTCTGCTTTGTCCTGTTTGATAATCGATTTCAATACCGGGCTGTATGTTATAACAGAAGACACAGAACGATAATCCTTCTCCGTTATCCTCAATTGAGTAAGCCTCTAACAAAATGCCTTTGCATACCAGATCTTCATCCTGAAAGACAGGCACAGCTCTGTAATATACATGATTACCTGTATTATGAATATATTGTACAGTCATGTTTTCAAACGGAAGCATGCCGTAGATATTCATGGATCTTGTTCCTGTAACAAGATTTCTTGCATCATCGTTGATATTGCATAATTCATAGGCAATCAGATGACATCTGTTATATAAATACTTATCCGGAATCAGATCATCATAGCGTACCGTCTGCCATCCGGATGGCCTGATCTGTCCGATGGATCCTCTTTCATTCACCGCAAGAAGCTCTTCTCCAATAACAGCTTCCGCAATACCGCATCTGCCCAATTCATCAAACTCAGAAAAACGGATGTATTCCTCTGTATCTTCACAGGTTATAAAAGGAACATTCCCGTTGATCTCTGCATAAGGAACACCGTTATAATCCGGAATCATGGATATGGAAAAGGATACTTCTTCTGTGACATCTATAATCCGCTGGATTGGTTCCTCTCTGGTTCTGAAATACATCAGACAGGAAGAAACAATTGCCAATAACAGGAATAGTACAATGAAGATTCTGTTTTCTGTCTTTCTTTCATACTGTTTCATAGTCGTCTCTATTATACTTCTGATCATGCCAAAAGAGAGAAACCAACTGTTACAGCTGGTTTCTGTGATGTTGTTTTGAAGGACTATTCTATCTTTTCAATATCGATACTGAATCCAAGGACTTCTCCTACCATGGTACATCTGCCGGTAAAGGTAATCATGTCATCTTCTTCATATGATTGTAATGCTTTTCTGGTTTCTTCATCTTTGATGTAACAGAAGATAAATGTCAGGCTGAATAAATTATCTTCCGATTCAATACAGATATATTCTCCATCCGAATCAAACATGGAGATTTTTCCCGTAATCCTGAGGTTTTGTCCTTCATATTTTTCTTTTGCCCGTAAAGCATTCTGATCAAGATCATCTATTAAATCTTCAGCAGTGCATTCAAGATATTCATCCTTATTGTAGGATGTCTGTGCTTTATCAACAGAATCAAAGCCTGCAATTTCATCAATTTGCAGCATATAACCCAGGATTGTACCTACCCATGTACATTTGCCTTTTACGGTGACCATATCACCTTTTTCCATATTCATGACCTGTTTTCTCTGTGTTTCATTTTCAATGAAGCACTGTACATCATAATATTCAAAGATGCTGTCAGGTTTTTTGATGGAGATATACTCGCCACTGGCATCAACTGATCGTAGTTCTCCTGTGATTTCCAGATATTGTCCAAGATATTTATCTTCGGCTTGATCAGAATCCTTTTTCAGATCTTCTATCATCTTGGCAATATCTGTCTTTGTATATTCTGTTACTGTTTGTTCAGGTACTTCTTCTTTTACTTCCTGTATGGATTCAATTTCTTCCTCTGCTTCCTCCTGGGTTACTTCCGGTGAATAAAAGGTTACACTGGAAAAGATATGATCTGTCACTTCGGAGAAATCCGTCTTTTCATCCAGATCGATAAACTGGATAA
>JAFYCG010000134.1 GCA_017539825.1 Solobacterium sp.
GAATGTCCCTTCAAGATTCATCTTATTCCATTTGCTGCCGGCCCATTTTCTGATTTCATCATTCCAGCCCTGTTCTGAACAGTATAAGGGAAGACCTATCAGATCTTCTGCATGAATCAAAGGTTTTACTGCAAGGGGATCATCCTTTTTTATTATCAGTCCCCATTTATCATCTTCCGGGAATGCAAGGGAATCATACTTACTGTAATCCGGTGTTTCGGCAAGTACGGCAAAATCAATCAAGCCTTTGTTGAGCTTTTCAATCACCTGTTCCGTATCACCGCTGGTGATATGATAATGCAATTGCGGATATTGCTTTTTGAAGGCTTTGATCTCACGTGCCAGATAACGGATCTGATAGGATTCTGCAAGTCCAAAGTAAAGTTCACCACCCTGAATGTCATCCAGTGATATAAATTCTTTTTCGATTTTATCAGCAAGACTGACCAGATCCTCTGCACGTTTTTGAAGAAGATGGCCTTCTTCTGTCAGTTGAATGCTGAAACTGTGACGTACAAACAGTTTTTTGCCAAGTTCTTCTTCGAGGGACTTCATTGCCTTGGAAAGGGTAGGCTGTGTCACGTGGAGCTTCTCTGCTGCATGTGACATGTTTTCTTCCCTGGCAACCGCCAGAAAATAACGAAGTGTTCTGATTTCCATATATTTCTCCATCTGATATTCCGATCGATAATAACATCAGTTAAATTATAACCTTTCGGTACTTGGCCTATCAATCATCAACAAGGTATAAATGTTTGTTGAGTGAAACAAAAAAACCTGATCATGCAGCACATGATGCAGGTGTATTTTTAGTTGACCGGTACAATCGGAAAATGATTTTTTTCTTTTTCCTTCTGAATTAAATTATGAATCCATTCGTTTTGAGACAGGGTTTCATTCTCTGCCTCTGCAATAACGGAATCATCCGCAAAGGCATCAAAAATCTCCTGTTTTTTCTGCAACATTTCGCACATAGCTTCATCAATTGTATCTGCAGCTAAGAGCCTGTGGACACTGACAGATTGTGTCTGTCCCATGCGATATGCACGGGAGACAGCCTGATGCTCAATGGAGGGCTTGATCTGCGGTTCGGCAAAGATGATCATGGAAGCCATCTGCAGATTGATGCCTGTACCGCCGCTGACAGACTGCATGACAAGAACAGAACCTGGTTTTGCATTACCGAATGTATCAATGATTTCCTGTCTCTTCTGCAAGGGAACAGAACCGCTGATCATACCGATACAGCGATCTTTTAAAATCTGTGATATCTTTTCCATCGTATCGAGGAAGAAGGAAAAAATCAGAACTTTTCTGCCTTCCTCTTCTGCATTTTCGACCAGTTCCAGCAATCTTTCTGCTTTTGTCGAAGAAGGCGTGTCCCAGGATACTCTGCGCATCTGATTAAAAGAGCCGGATTCAACATGAATGAGATAATTGGTACGCTCCAGCGGTGTCAGCTCACACCATTCATCCATATAGATAATGCCCGGGAGTTCATCCAGCACAGCGACTCTTTTTCTTCTTAAATAGACCGGTGCAAGAAGTTCTTTGAACTGCGGGGCAGCAGCCATGTATTTTCTGCCTTCCAGCTGGCTTGCAATCACAGGCTGCAAGGCATTGACCAGCTCACACATTTCATCAACCCTGTTTTCCAGCGGTGTGCCGCTCATGTATAGGGTACGGTTTGCCTGTAAGGACAGTTCACGCAGCTTTATCGTTCTTTTGGCTTGCGGATTTTTCACATATTGTGCTTCATCTGCCACAAGAAGTTCCATGTAGAAATCTTTCGGAAGGGTGTAATTGTGCATGGACTGATAGCTTGTCAAAGCGACTCCGCCGAAATGAATCCATTCTTCCAATGCATTCAAATCTTTTCCATGCAGTAAAACAGGATGCAGATGAGAGTGGTATTGAATCTCCCTTTGCCAGTTGAGAAGTACACCTGCCGGACAGACAACCATGAAGTGCATTGCTCCGTTTTCTGCCAGATGAGCCATGGCTCCGATCGCTTCTACGGTTTTACCAAGCCCCATCTCATCACCCAGAAGAACATTTTTCTGTGCAAGGATATATTTGACACCGAATGTCTGGTATCTTCGCAAAGTGGATTTCATCAGATCAAGATCCAGATGATACCGGTTGATTTCCTGTGCCATTTCGGCAGGGATTCCACCTTCCAGTATGTCGTAGTCGACAAATCTGTCATCAATCTTTTCGATCAGATTTTCATACTGTGCAACATTTGTACGATAGTGTTTCACAAGAGAGTCGAAGGAAATGTTTTCAATCTCCCTGTCTTTTTTCAACAGCTCCTCCATACGGGTACCGGGCATTCCGTCATGTATGGCTTTGAGATGTTCAAATGCGGAATTTGCCTTGTTTTTGATCCAGAAAGGTGTAAAGAAGGAAAGAAAACCATTTCTTTTCAAAGGCTGTATTTCCTCCAATAAAGACAGCAATCTGTCTTTATAGAGGTCGGATAGTTCCTGTGCTTCCTGTGCAAGAGAAGGGTGCATGATCATCTTGTATAAAGCATGAAGAATACCTTCCTGCTCTTGTTCGGGACGCAAACGGAAATGCATGACGGAAGCAAGATCCAGTTGAATCTTTTTACATGCATCAAAAAGAAACAAAGCTGTTTCTTTGGAAATGCCGTTGACTGAACTGATGTCTTCCGGTGTGGCACGCATAATATCAGCCAAAGAGGAATATCCTGCATTTTTTAAAACACTGATTTTCAGATTGCTTTTAATCCTGGCAATTTCTTCAACAGGCATTTCTTCCATCAAGGGAAGAACCTGCTGGCAGCCATATGAAGTGATCGCATCTTTTAAATTTTGCACATCAGTATTTTCATAATGGATAAAGGATTCCATTGTATCCAGATAGGA
>JAFYCG010000135.1 GCA_017539825.1 Solobacterium sp.
AGAGACTGATGAATGAAGGAATGTCATTTGAGGAGTCATGCAGGCATTTAAGACTTACAGATGAAGAATTTAAGGAATGCAAAACATACATGGATAAGCATAAAAAATCTAAATAATATTTTTTTAGATATTGTGTTATCAGTGTTAACTGTGATAAAAACAGTATGAATTCTGATGCGTCAAAATACCGTTTCTATATGTTTTTTTTATCATTGAAAGTGTGATAAAAACAGTTTTGTATGCATGTAATTTTGAAGCTTGAAAACAGAGTAAAAAAGACGATGTATAAATGTTAGTCAACTATATCGTAAGCGTTTTCAAAATAGATGGGAAAAGTATGCAAAAAAAGATTAAAAATAAGATTTTGAACGGGGTTAATCGGCAAAAAAACGTTTTCAGTCATTGACTAAGATGAATGTAAATCTTATAATTTTATTGCAACATAAGGAGGTCCTAAAAAGACAATATGACAGATGTAAGAGTTGCTATTAATGGTTTTGGCCGTATTGGCCGTCTCGCTTTCAGACAGATGTTTGGTGCAGAAGGTTACGAAGTTGTAGCTATCAACGACTTGACAAAGCCTTCCATGCTCGCTCATCTCTTAAAGTATGACACAGCACAGGGTGGTTACGCTGGTAAGATCGGTGAAAACCTCCACACAGTCACTGCAGATGATGAAGCTAACACAATTACAGTAGACGGAAAGACTCTGCAGATCTACAAAGAAGCTGATGCTAATAATCTTCCTTGGGGCGACCTCAAGATCGACGTAGTTCTCGAGTGCACAGGCTTCTACACAAGCAAGGCTAAAGCAATGGCACACATCAATGCTGGCGCAAGAAAAGTTGTTATTTCTGCTCCTGCAGGAAATGATCTGCCAACAATCGTTTACAATGTTAACCATGAAACATTGACAGCTAATGACCAGGTTATCTCTGCTGCATCCTGCACAACAAACTGCCTGGCTCCAATGACAAAGGCTCTCAATGACTATGCTCCAATCCAGAGCGGTATCATGACAACTGTTCACGCTTACACAGGCGACCAGATGATTCTCGACGGCCCACAGAGAAAGGGTGACGTTCAGAGAGCTAGAGCTGGTGCTGCTAACATCGTTCCAAACAGCACAGGTGCTGCAAAGGCTATCGGTCTTGTAATTCCTGAATTGAACGGCAAACTCATCGGCGCTGCACAGAGAGTTCCAACTCCTACAGGATCCACAACAATTCTGCATGCAGTTGTTAAGAAGGACGAAGTAACTGTTGAAGGAATCAACGAAGCTATGAAAGCACAGGCTAACGAATCCTTCGGTTACACAACTGAGAAACTCGTTTCCTCCGACATCATCGGTATGAAATTCGGTTCCCTCTTCGATGCTAACCAGACAATGGTTTCCAAAGTTGCAGACGGCGAATTCCTCGTACAGGTTGTTGCTTGGTATGACAACGAGAACTCTTATACATCTCAGATGGTTCGTACAATCAAATACTTCTCCAACGTTAAATAATTAGAAGAAGATAATGACTAAGAAAAACGGAAATGAAAATTTCCGTTTTTTTTGTCATGTGCAAATACTGCATCTTATGATACCGCCTATGGTATAATTTTTCGGGGGAATGGATATGCAGAATGATACAAATTTAATGACAGTAGGAGATTATCGGAAAAAGATTATTTTTTTTGCGATTCCTGTTTTTATCGGTAATCTTTTTCAACAAATGTATAATACTGCAGACTCCCTGATCGTCGGTAATCTGGTTGGCAGCAGCGCATTAGCTGCAGTCAGTTCTACCGGTTCGATCATCTTTCTTGTCATCGGTTTTTTTATGGGTTTTTCCATGGGAGCAGGTGTTGTCATCGGCAGAAATATCGGTGCGGGGGATAAGGTGAATATTTCCAAGGCGGTTCATACAACCGTAGCCATGGGATTGTTTTTCAGTGTTGTCATTTCCTTTCTGGGTGTATCTTTCTGCACGACGTTATTACGATGGATGCAGACGCCTGTTGAAGTATTTTCCCAGGCTTCCTTATACCTGCGTATTTATTTTGCCGGATCTGCAGGACTGATTATGTACAATACCTTTGTGGGTATTTTACAGGCAAGCGGAGATTCGAGACATCCTCTGTATTATCTGATCTTCAGTTCGATTGTGAATATCATACTGGATGTATTCTTTATCATCGTCTTTCATATGGGTGTAGATGGTGCTGCACTTGCGACCATCATATCGCAATTCTTAAGCATGTCCCTGGCACTGCACAGATTAACACATACGAATGAAGATATACGCATTGAGTTGAAAAAAATCTCCATTGATGTTGATACGATGAAGGAGATCATTACGTTTGGTTTACCAACCGCATTACAGGCATGTGTGATTGATTTGGCGAATCTGTTAATCCAGTCCTACATTAATTCTTTCGGTGCACTGGCTATGGCCGGGATCGGTGCATACAGTAAGCTGGAAGGCTTTTCTTTCCTGCCTGTAACGTCCTTCTCCATGGCGATGTCAACGTTCGTCTCGCAGAATTTCGGGGCAAAGAAAAAAGAGAGAATGAGAGAAGGAATACGGTTTGGACTCATCAGTGCCGTGATCTGTATTGAATGTATCGGTTTGTTGTTTTATCTGTTTGCCCCGGTATTGATGAAGGGATTTAACCCGGATCCGGATGTCATATTCTATGGAGTTGAAAGAGCCAGAATCTGTTCTCTGTTTTATTGTTTGTTAGGGTTTTCCCATGTGACATCTGCCGTGATGCGAGGTGTCGGAAAACCGATGGCACCGATGGTTGTGATGTTAGTGTGCTGGTGCGCAGTTCGTGTGATAGTATTATTTACAATCGGAAGGATATATCATAATATCTACTTAATCTTCTGGATTTATCCGATTACATGGGGATTAAGTTCAATTGCTTACTTATGGTATATGAGAAAACTGAAGAAAACAGGAGTTCTGTAAAAAGGGGGATCATATGGAAGATATGCATGGATTTAAAGTGGTAAGAGAAAGAAGAATTGAAGACTGTGACTGTATATTATACGAGATGGTCCATTTGAAAACCGGTGCACAATTATGCTGGCTGAAAAATGAAGATGAAAACAAGACTTTTGCGATTGCGTTTAAAACCATTCCGCAAAACGATACGGGTGTATTCCATATCCTGGAACATTGTGTTTTAAACGGTTCTGAAAAATATCCTGCAAGAGAACCTTTTGTGGAACTGCTGAAAGGCAGTCTGCAGACATTTCTGAATGCTTTTACCTATCCTGATAAGACGATGTATCCCGTATCCTCAAGAAATGACAAGGATTTTATGAATCTGATGTCCGTGTACATGGATGCGGTATTTCATCCAGCCATTTATACAAATCCCAATATTTTCTATCAGGAAGGATGGCATTATGAAATTCTGAAACCTGAGGATGAGCCGGTTTATAAAGGGGTAGTGCTGAATGAGATGAAAGGTGCTTTCTCCTCTGTTGATGAAACCATTGTAGACAATTTCAACCGTATGCTGTTTCCGGATAACTGCTATCGTTTTGTGTCCGGCGGTGATCCGGAATATATTACGGATTTAAGCTATGAGGAATTCATTGAAACACATCGGAAATACTATCATCCATCCAATGCCAGGGTTTTCCTGGAAGGGGATATGGACATCGAAAATGTTCTTTGTTTTCTGGATGAAGCGTATTTTTCAAAATATGAAAAAGAAGAAATGAATTTTGACATTCCGATGCAGAAGATCAATAAAGGATCTCATCTGGAATATGCATATGAAATAGCTGAGGGAGAAGATCCGTCTGATAAGACGCATATCTCTTTTGCAAGGATTGTTTCCTCCTTTAATAATCTAGAAAAAAATATCGCATGGGATGCATTATCTGAAGTGCTTGTTTCCAGCAATGAATCTCCGCTAAAGAGAAATATTCTGGAAAATGGACTGGGACAGGATGTTGAACTGGAAATCTATGACTCTATTCAGCAGCCATGGGCTGTACTGACTGTCAGAAATTCCAACCGGGAATGTTTTGAAGAGATCCGCAAAACACTGAGAGAAACAGTAAATGCACTTGTCGAAAACGGCCTGGATCATGATGAGATTGACGCAACATTGAACCAGATGGAGTTCCGTTATCGTGAAAGACATGAACCTGCCGGTGTAATGCATGCACAAAGAGCTATGGAAGCATGGCTGTATAACGGAGATCCTGCACTGTACCTGTCGCTTGGCTATATCTTTGATGTATTGCGTCAGAAGCTGAAAGAAGGCTATTTTGAGGAGCTGCTGAAGGAGTTCTTCCTGGAAGATGAATACCTTCACTCTCTTATTTCCATTCCTTCCGATACACTTGGCAGAGAAAGAACCGAAAAGGAAAAAGAAAAACTCACAAGGAAAAAAGAAGAATGGAAAGATGATATTTCCGAATATATCACTTTGAATGAAAACCTGATGAACTGGCAGGCTACACCTGACAGTGAAGAGATCATCAACATGCTTCCGAAACTGTCCCTGTCGGATATCAAGCAGACCGTGGAAGATTATCCCTGGATTGAAAAGAAAATCCGCGGTGTACCGGTATTGGAATATGCAGAAGAAAAGTCCGGCATTTGTTACATGAATTATTATTTCTCCCTTGCAGGCATTACCAGGGACAAGCTCCCGGTTGTCAGCACCTTTGCAAGCATGCTGACGGATCTTGCGACAAAGAATTATTCTGTACAGCAGCTGCAGGCAAAGATCAGCAGAACTGTCGGTGCTTTGAACTTCTATACCGATTCCTTCTCACCAAAGAGTGATCATAACAAGTGTATGCCGTTTCTGGTGGTGAGCTGTTCCGTGCTAAAGAAGAATGTCAAAGAGGCTATTGAGCTGATTGTTGAAATCTTGCAGAATACAGTCTTTGACAAAGAAGCAATTCTTCCTCTGGTAAAACAGGATAATGAAGAATTCCGTCAGGCTCTGATCATGAACGGTCATTCCATGGCTATGCGAAGGGCTTCAGCACATTTCAGTGCTGAAGGTGTATTCCGTGAGTTTACTTCCGGTTATGCCGCAAGCCTGTTTGAAAAGGATCTTGAAGCCAATTATGAAGCAAGGATTGAAAATGTCATCAATGAATTCTGCATGTATCAGGAAGTTCTTTTCTCACCTGCAAGGCTGACCTTCAGCATCACAGGTGAACATGATGAACTGGTTACGGAGATGATTGAAAAACTGCATTATGTGGATGCACAAAGAGCAGTTGTACACTATCCGGTATTGGAAGATAAAAAAGAATGTATTCTCATTCCTGCAGGAATCTCCTACAGTGCAATCGTTGGTAATATGGAGGATCTGGGTTATTCGTATGCTTCCGGTATGGCAGTCATGTCTCACATGCTGACATATGATTATCTCTGGTCTGAAGTCAGGGTAAAAGGCGGTGCGTACGGAACAGGTTTCAGCACCAATCCAAACGGCAACTGCGGTGCCTATTCCTATCGTGACCCAAGCCCGTTAAATTCCATCTCCATCATGCAGGATACCTCTTCATATCTTACGGAAGCAGGAAAAGAAATGGAAAACCTGGATACCTTCATCATCGGAACAATGTCAAATGCCGAACCGCTTCTTTCCCCGCCTGTCAAAGTAAGACTGGCTGACAGCAGGTATTTCAGAGAGAAGACCTATGAAGAGCGTCTGGAAGCAATTCGTGATATTCTTTCTTTAAAGCCGGAAGACCTTTCAAAGTATGCAGAAAGTGTAAATGCAGCACTCAGGGATGGTGCGGTCTGTATTGTCGGACCTGCGGAAATTGTTGAGCAATGCGAAGGTTTTACAATCCTGAATTCTGAAGATTGAATTCATACTGCAATTGTGCCATAATGATAATAGTTCTTAATAAGGTGTGGCATGAAAAGGAGAATGACAAGACAACGACAGATGGTTCTGGATGTCATCCGGGGCCATGGCAATCATATGCATGCAGAGGATGTGCTCGAAAGACTGTCTGAAAACAGCGGGATCGGTTTAGCGACTGTCTATCGGAATCTGAATGTTTTATGTGAGGAAGGAAAGATACAGAAAGTATCCGGAAATCACTTCAGCTTCTATGACGGCAATCCTGAACCACATGATCATCTGTATTGTGTCAGATGCGGAAAAGTAATGGATGTAGATATGGCATATGACAAGCAGATGGATCAGAATGTCAGTGAATTCCTGCATGTGGATATTTATTCTCACAGTGTCACCTATGAAGGGCTGTGCCCGAATTGTTTAAAAGAGGAGGAATGAAACAATGGAACTCAAAGGATCAAAAACAGAGAAGAACCTGATGGATGCTTTTGCAGGTGAAAGCCAGGCACGTAACAAGTATACGTACTTTGCTGAGAAAGCTCGTGAAGAAGGATATGAGCAGATTGCCAATATCTTCTTAGAGACAGCAAGAAACGAACAGGAACATGCAAAGAAGTGGTTTGAAGCATTGCATGGCGGTGCTGTTCCGACAACAGCTGAGAACCTGCAGGCAGGCATCGATGGCGAAAACGAAGAATGGACAGACATGTACAAGAGAATGGCTGCAGAAGCTCGTGAAGAAGGTTTCACTAGAATCGCAGCACAGATGGACATGGTAGCTAAGGTTGAAAAAGAGCATGAAGAAAGATATCAGAAACTCCTCGACAACCTGAAAGCTGAACAGGTTTTCGCTAAAGAAGAAGCAGTTGTATGGCAGTGTGAAATCTGCGGTTACACAGTAACTTCCAAACAGGCTCCAAAACTCTGCCCGCTTTGCGGATACAAAGGAAGTTTCTTCGAGATCAAGAAAGAAAACTACTAAGATGCAAAAAGAGGATGTATACTCATTCAGAGCATACATTCTTTTTTTCATCTGTGCTTGTTATTGAAATTGGATCGATAAAGTGTGATAAAATTCTGATAGAGGCTTGTATTATGACTACATTAGGAAACGCAATATTCTGGATTATCAATATCTTCGTGATTGGGATGTTTTTGTTCGGCATGGCTCTTGGATGGAAACAAGGGGGAAAGCGCATGGGGCTGGATACCTTAAAAATCATTTTCCACTTTATAACGACAATTGTACTGACTTTATTTCTGACAAAAAGGTACAGCTGGTTTGACTATCAGAGTTTTTATGACTATTTGAATGCGAGAAGACCATTGGGATCTGCGGCAATGTCACAAGCCGAAGTAGACAAGTTCAGATTTTACAGGTCAGGGATCATATGGTTTTTCATTGCTTTGATCGGCATTGACTTACTGATCCGGATCGCAATCCGGATATACCGCAAAAATCATAAACCGGAGAAAAAACCTCTCAGTAAGCGTGATCAGATGACAGGTGAAATCGGCGGGGCATTGGTGGTCATGTTATGGGTGATTCTTCTTGCACCGATTGCACCGACCCTGGAAAAGACAGAAGTTTTCAGCAACGGATCAGACCTGATCAACAAAACGGTTATCGGTATTCCGGTCAACTATGTTGCCAAACCCGTGACAAAACTGATCATGCCGGATTCTGCCATCAGCAGAGTCTGGGATGAAGGATTCGGTGAACTGGCAGAGGGACTGTATGATGTCGATCAATGGGTGGAAGAAAACAAGAATGAGGTAAAGGTAATCGCAGATCTGACCGGAATCTTTTATTCCATGGAATCATCCAAAAAAGGTTAAAAGAAGGCAGATGATTAAGAGAAATTCAAATTGCCAATAAGAGAAAAGAGAATTATGATACATTTCAGTTATAAATGGTTCACTCATAATTCTCTTTTTTGTTTGGAAGGTAAGAATATATTAACAATCATATTGGCTTTGACAGGCTGTCTTTTATTGTTTCCGGTAATATGGGGAATTACCATTACACTGCCAGCAGAAAAACTTCTGACTTTTTCCTGAAGATGTACAGGAAAAACGAAAACCTTCCCATGTCATTCGGACGGATCATACTGATAAGGAAGTTTTGAGAGAAACTTTCAGCTTCCTGTAATTCTGGTATAATACTTGCGGAGGTCTTCATGATTACAGTCAGACATATTACCAAAATTGATGAACTGGGACCGATCATCTTTGATCAGACCCTGGAAAAAGACCAGAACCGTTACCGTTCAGGCAGTTTATATAAAGGCTTGAACAACGAAAAATGGGAGCTGACAACCAGTCTTTACCGCAATTGCGGCATCAAGAAAAGAGAGCTGGAGAGCACGATTTTAAGAAGCTTCACCAAATATGCTTCTTATGAAGATCCCGAGCTGAAAAACTCCGTATGGAGACAGCTGATCATCGGCCAGCATCATGGCTTGCCGACAAGAATGCTCGACTGGACATATTCCCCTTTGATTGGATTGCATTTTGCGACGAGTGTGGAACCGGAAAAGCTTGGTATCCGTAATGCGGTCTTATGGAAAATCGATGCAGATGAACTCAATGCCAAACTTCCTGATAAATACAGAAGGGTGCTGAGCCATGATCGTGCGTATATGTTTACCGTGGAAATGCTGCAGAAGTGCACGGGTTCATTGACTGAGTATGATCTGGACATGCAGGATCATGCAATGGTTCTGATGGAACCGCCTTCCATTGATCAGCGAATTGTCAACCAGTATGCCAGTTTTGCGATCATTCCAAGCCAGATAGAAAAACCGGATGGCTCACGCACAATCGAACAATATCTGAATGACAATACCGAGAAAACCGTCAAATATATCATAGATAAGTCACTGATCTGGAGAATCCGTGACATGCTGGATCAGATGAATATCAATGAAAGGATTATCTATCCGGGAATGGATGGATTGTCGCAATGGATTAAACGTCACTATTATGTATTGCCCCCGAATTATGATGAAGAGGATCACAGAATGTGATTCTTTTTCTTTTGAGATAAAAGACAGACTTTATGTTATACTGAATTCAAAGATGATCATTTATTGAAATGATGAAAGGAAAAAGAAATGCGAGCAGATTATCATTTACATTGTGAATTCAGTGATGACTCCAGAGAGAGAATGGAAACCCAGATTGAAAGGGCTATTGCATTAAAACTGGATGAGATGTGTTTTACAGATCATGTAGACTACGGTATTAAAAAAGACTGGAGCGAAGGGAATATTATCTGGCGCGGGGGAGATGCCATGAGCAGCGGTGTTGCCGGTAAGGATCCTCTTGCCAATGTAAACTATCCCGAATATTTTTCCAAGTTAGACCGCATGAAAGAAACCTACAAAGGCCAGATTACAATTAGAAAAGGACTGGAATTCGGTATTCAGACAATTACTGCTGACCAGTTTCAGAAACTGTTTGATACGTATAAAAACGAACTGGATTTTGTTCTTCTTTCCATGCATCAGGTAAATAACCTGGAATTCTGGACACAGGATTTCCAGAGGGGAAAAACACAAAAGGAATATAACGAAGAATACTACAGGGAAATCTACGAAGTGCAGAAGATCTTTAAGGACTATTCCGTTCTTGCCCATCTGGACCTGATTGTCCGGTATGATGAAAACGGTGTATATCCTTTTGAAAATGTCAAAGACTATGTTGCGGAGATTTTGAAGCTTGCCATTGCGGATGGAAAAGGAATCGAAATGACTCCCTCCCGCTGGAAATACGGACTGAAAGATACCCAGCCATCCCGTGCAATATTGCGCTTGTATAAAGATCTTGGCGGAAAGATTATTACCGTCGGATCGGATGCACATGTATCAAAGATGCTGGCAGATCATCTGGATGAAGCTTATGCCATTTTGAAGGATGAAATAGGCTTTACAGAGATCTGTACATTTGATCACATGAAACCTGTATTCCATCAGCTTTAAAAAAATGCCTTGTAAATAAATCCAAAGATCCGTATCTGCGGATCTTTTCTATATCAGTTATCTTTTCAATCTGTAAAAATCAGTATATGATTATGCATATCTTTTTGGAGGAACCATGAGAGAACAGTTTTCACGCACGGAATTGATTCTGGGAGAAGAGGCAATGGATATCATTGCCCATGCACATGTTGCCATTTATGGTGTAGGCGGGGTAGGTGGATACGTTGTTGAGGCATTAGCCAGATGCGGTATCGGTGCACTGGATCTGATTGATAACGATACGGTGAATATCACCAATCTGAACCGGCAGATCATTGCCACAAATAGATCCATCGGCCGAAACAAAGTCGATGTATTCATGGAAAGAGTGCATGATATTTCACCGGATACAAAAGTGAATACATACTGCTGTTTCTATCTTCCTGAAGAGAAAAAGAATTTTGATTTTTCACAATATGATTATATTGTGGATGCGATTGATACTGTCACCGCAAAACTGGATCTGATTGAGGAGGCACAAAGAATCGGTGTTCCGATCATTTCTGCTATGGGATGCGGTAACAGAATGGATCCGACAAAGATATGCATCTGTGATATTTATGATACACAGGGAGATCCTTTGGCAAAGATCATGCGCAGAGAATTGAAGAAAAGAAGGATTAAAAAACTGAAAGTTGTTTATTCGACGGAATTGCCCTATAAACCTTCGGAAGAAAGAATGATTCAGGAAAAGGAAAAAGAAGGTACGTCAAGAAGAAGCATACCCGGATCCACTGCTTTTGTGCCTGCTGCAGGAGGACTGGCAATGGCATACTACGTCGTACAGGATCTGATTAAGCGGGGAAGCAAATGACAAGGGAATTATCAAAAGTACAGCTGATTGAAAGAAGCATTGTCAAAAAATACAGAAAAGAAATCTGGGCACCTTTTCTGACGGCTGTCAACCGATATGAGCTGATCCAGGAAGGGGATCATATTGCTGTATGTATCTCAGGCGGAAAAGATTCCATGCTGATGGGGAAGCTTGTGCAGATGCTGCAGAAGCACAGTGATGTAAAGTTCGATGTCACATTCCTCGTCATGGATCCCGGATACAATGAAAGAAACAGAAAGAAGATTGAGGAAAATGCTGAAATACTCGGACTGCCGATTCAGATTTTCGAAACGAATATCTTTGCGGTTGCAAACCATCAGGAGAAGAAACCGTGTTATTTATGTGCAAGAATGCGCAGAGGACATCTGTACAATCAGGCAAAGAATCTCGGCTGCAACAAGATCGCCCTGGGACATCATCTGAACGATGCCATAGAGACAACTGTAATGGCTATGTTCTACAGTTCCAAGCTGGAAACCATTGTTCCTAAATCCAGAAGTGAGAACTTTGAAGGAATGGAATTAATCCGTCCCATGTACTGTATCAAAGAAGAGGCAATTAAGAACTGGTGCAGATACAACGGACTGGAGTTTATTCAGTGTGCCTGCCGCTTTACGGAAGCGGAGCACGAAACGGAAGAAGTACATTATTCCAAAAGAGAAGAGACAAAACAGCTGATTGCGAAGCTGAAAAAGGAAAATCCGGAAATTGAAGACAATATCTTCCGTGCATTGCATGCAGTGCAGATTGAATCTTTTCCCGGTTACAAGATTGACGGAAGGCTTCTCGACTTCCATGAGATTTATGAAAAAAGATAAAGATTTATGACTATAAATGATATAATAATGTGGCTCTGGAGGTATGACGATGAGTGAAATGAGTGAAAGCATTAAAAAGGCTGTCGCACAGTCTGTGAAAGATACATTTTCTTTCGAACCGGAAGAAAAGATGGTCATGGTTGAAAGACCGAGAGATCCGAAGATGGGAGACTATTCCACGAATATTGCCATGCGTCTGGCAAAGCAGTTACATCAGAAACCGGTGGATATTGCTTCTCAGCTGATTGAAGCATTAAAGAAGAATCTTCCGGATGCTTCTGAAATCACGATTGCCGGTCCGGGTTTTATCAATTTTGTGATGTCGGAAACATCCTTAACCAACTGCATTAATCCGATTATTGCAGCAGGTGATGCATACGGCAGCGCTGAGGCCAATACAAAAGATAAGGTACTTGTGGAGTATGTATCTGCCAATCCGACCGGTGATTTACATTGCGGTCATGCAAGAGGTGCGGCATGGGGTGATTCTCTGACAAGATTATTGCGTTTTGCCGGATATGATGTCCTGAGAGAATACTATGTCAACGATGCAGGCCATCAGATTGACATGCTGGCAGAATCGATGTTAAGCAGATATTTTGACTGCTTCGGAAAAGAATATCCACTACCGGAAGACGGATATCATGCAGATGATATCAAAGCTCTGGCAAAGGAAATCGCCGAACAGGATGGTGATAAATGGATTGATGCAGATCCTGAAGAAAGAATGAATTACTTCAAGGATAAGGGTATCCAGAGAAAGCTTGATGCTATTGCAGAAGATCTGGGATTGTTCCGTTGTGCATTTGATTCCTGGGTACATGAAAGATTCTTCTATGAAAACAACAATGAAAGAATCAACAAAGTATTGAAAACCCTGGAAGACAAAGGGTTAACGTATGAACAGGATGATGCCTTATGGTTTAAATCCACAGAATTCGGTGATGACAAAGACAGAGTATTAAGAAAGAGCACCGGCTTACTGACATACCTTACACCGGATATTGCCAACCATGTATACAAGCTGGAAAGAGGATACACCAAGCTGATTGATCTTTGGGGTGCGGACCACCACAGCTACGTTACCAGAATGAAATGTGCTCTGGAAGCACTCGGATATCCGAAGGATTGTCTGGATGTTGATCTGATTCAGATGGTAAGAATGGTTTCTAACGGTGAAGAGGTTAAAATGTCCAAGCGTACCGGTAACGCTATTACATTGCGTGAATTGTGCGAGGATGTAGGTGTTGATGCAGCAAGATGGTTCTTCGTTTCCAAGGAAGTGGGAACACACATGGATTTTGACATGGATCTTGCAAAGCAGAGAACCAATGACAATCCTGTATACTATGCACAATATGCATATACCAGAATGTTTAACATTCTTCATAAGGAAGATGCACCGGAATTCCATCAGGTGGATACATATGACCTTCTCAAGGATAAGAAAGAACTGGAACTGTTAAAACAGATTTCCGATTTCCCGAAGGTTGTTGCCGATGCGGCAAGACTGCGTCTGCCAAACCGTATCTGCAGTTATTGTCAGGCTCTTGCCCGTGAATTCCACAGCTACTACAATGCAAGCAGGGTCATTGATGCGGCAAATCCGGAACTGACAAACCAGAGAATGGGACTGGTTTATGCAACCATGATCACCATGAAAAATGCATTGAACCTGATCGGTGTGGATGCACCGGAGAAAATGTAAGAAACAAAAATTTAGAAAATACACCGGAAAAGAACAGATTCTTCCGGTGTATTTCTTATACGGAATAAAAGAAACAGATTCTTTTTACCGCCATACCTGTTAAGAAACAATATGACTTGTGATACAATATAACAGCGAGGTAAGATATGCGAAACTGGCATTCGTTTTATGAAATATTGAAATTTCCCCTCGAAATCATCTTTTTTGCGGTGATTATCGCAGGGACGGGAAACTTAATCACAAATCCTGCTTTCGGCATAGCAGATTTTATAAATAACGACTACATTATTTTGCTTGCAGAAATCATGCAGAGAACAGGACAGTTTTTACTGGTAAACTTTCCGTTATTGTTCCTGATCAGGCTTGTCGCAAGACGAGGCGGAAGTGCAACAACATTTATTTCTGCAATCACCGGTTATGTGGGCTTTCTGGTAGCGACAATGTTTGTGGCAGATACTTCTCTTCCATCAACTGCTTTCAGCTCCATTCTCGGTATCAGCATCAACAAGAGTACTCTTCAGCATTTATCCGGATCAACCCATTATCCTTTGCAGACAGGTGTATTCGGTGCAATTATTGTTGCGATGATTACCTTATGGGCATTCAACCGCTCACGAAACCGGAGTGAATACGGATTCCTGTCATTTATTTCCAAAGAAGTATCCGTGTCAATGCGTACCGTATCGTATTCATTGATTGCCGGTGCTGTTACCGCATATGTCTGGCCGTTTGTGTTTATGGGAATACAGAAGATCGTCAGCTTTATTGCCGTCGATACAACCAACCCGATTAATCTGACATTGTACGGTATCTGTGACAGACTGTTTGGTGCGTTGGGAATCGGAACACTGATCCGCCAGCCGTTCTGGTATACGGTGAATGGCGGTACATGGGTAAACATGGCAGGTGCTTCCATATCCGGTGATGTCAACATCTGGACAAGCCAGGTGACAGCGAATGCGGTGACAGGGTATTCCGGAAGGTTTTTCACCCCGTATTATATTCTGAATATCTTTGCCGTTCCGGGCATGATCTGGGCAATGTTCTCCCTGTATACGGATGCGATGGAAAGAAGAAGAATGTGGGTACTGTGTCTGATCGCAACCATTGTTTCCTTATTGTGCGGAACACTATTACCGTTAGAGCTGATGCTTGCACTTCTTTGTCCTTTATTGCTGATGTTTCATCTGATGTATACGGGTGTTATGTTCGGCATCATGCATGTAATGCATGCATATCTTGGCTATTACTCAACCGATACCACTACAATCATGGCTTTTCCGGGAACATTGCCGGAACTGATCAAATATCTGCAATATCCTTCCATGCGACAGACAATTATCATTGTTGCGGCAGCAGGAGCAATATCCTTTGTCATCTATTTCCTGGTGACAAGATTATATTTCAGGAAGCTGGCAGTGGACCTGTTTGATACAGGTACAAAGGAAAGAATGGTCAGAGAGACAATCAAAGCTGTCGGTGGCATAGAAAATGTCAAGATGACACAGTCTTCCATCTCTGCATTAACGATATCGGTTTATGATCCGAACAAGATGAATATCGACCGTCTGCGTAAGATCGGAACATATCGTGTATTTGAAACAAGGGTAGGGTATACAATCTGTTTCGGTGCAGCAAGTACCATGATCCGTATCGGCATAAATGATGCGATGAGAGAATCCATCAGAACAGTGAATAAAAAATAAGAGGATGTCAGGCATCCTCTTTTCTTATCAGTCAATCAGTTTCAGATATTTGAAGGCATTGTATATGCCATCATCATTGACATCGGTAGTGATGTAATCTGCAGCTTCTTTGATTTCTGTTCCGCCGTTTCCCATAGCGACATTGAAACCGCACAATTCAAACATGGACAGGTCGATCTTTGCATCTCCGAAGGCAATCGTATCTTCCTTGGAGGCATGCAGATAATCCAGCAATACTTCAATGGCTTTTTTCTTTGTGATGCCGGCAGGACCGAGATCACCGAAGATTGCCATTTCACCTTTGCCGCCCCATGTATTGGCGATCATGTCCGGAAATTCCACTTTGGAATCCAGATGATCCTGATAGCTGTGCAGAACAAAGCTGATCTTGTTGACATCACTGCGGTATCTGTCATCACCTTCCACAAAGATGAAGCTCTTCTTGATTCTTTCTCTTTCTGCAGAACGATCTACTTTGGCAGCACCTTTTCCTTCACGATATCTCGCAAAGGCATCAGGTCCCTGTTCCAGTAATGCCTGATCGAAGAATCTGCCCGGATTGGCTTCCAGAATGATGCCCAGGTTTCTCTCTGTGCACCAGTCTACGACGTGTTTTGTCTGTTCATACGTCAAGCTCTGATGTAAAAGGACTTTGTCATGATCTTCCACATAACCGCCGTTAGCCAGAATCATTCCGTCAAGTTCCGGAAGATCTCTCTGTAATACTTCCGCTTTGGAACAGCCTGTGCAGATGTATACGCGGTGTCCGTTCTTTCTGGCAAGATCAATTGCTGTTTTTGCACTTGCAGGTGTTTTTGCCTGGTAGTCGATGAGTGTTCCGTCAACATCTAAAAATAATATTTTTCCCATATTAGCTTTCTCCATATGCATTATACCGAAAAAACAGAATAGTTTCAGTAAAAAAGCAGAATAATATTATTGTATGTTATGATTAGTGTAGTAACAGGAGGGGTATATGAGCTTCTTACAAATCGTTGGTATTCTGTTGATGATCATCAGTGCGGTATGCCTGTTTTTCATCATTCTTTCAATTCCTTATGCCATGGCTGGGATTTTGTATGCACTTCCTTTATACGCAATATTTATCATTGGTTTCGTCGGCGCTTTCCGTCTGGGAATGAGACTGTTCAAAGGAAAATATTCGAAGAAGGAAGAAGATGAACCTGAAGAACCGGAACCGGTTATTCTGCATCAAACCGGAATAGAAAAACCTGTACAACCAAAACCCGTAAAGGAAACAAAACAAGAGGAATCATCCCAATGTCATTCAATTAGCACACTTGGGTATGACATTATTCTGAATTAACAATTCAATTAGTGGAATTCTTACATTCAAAGCCGAAGCGAAGCTCGCCAAAACAGCCAGGTGCGCTCTTTCAATGCTTCGGCTTTGTAATTTTCCGCTGTTTCGACTTCTCAAAATGGCGGGATACATGATTTAAGGCACAATGAAAAAAATCATTCAGCTTTTTTGAAGATTGAGGTATGATTTTATTGGTGATTATGTGGCGTAATTACTATGAAGCCCTGTAGAGTAACGTCGTTGCGGACTGTCGCTTTACATTCCGGCTGAAAGATCTGCCTGGTCTGATCGGGACCAGGTATCTTTTTATCCTCAGGATCAGTATTTCCGAGTTTCCGTGTCCCGTCAGGAAACTCTTTATGTTTGTAATGGCAGCGGAAAGGTTTGGCTTGTACCTGTATTTCTTCCCGGCTGTATGTTCCGGGCCGTCTGTGGTCTCCATATCGGCTCCCACGTGATCTGCCGGTTCTTCTGCCTGCCTGCAGGTTTCTTCATATTCTTCCTGGGTCAGAACCCGCAGGTTGCCGCTGTCATCATCCATCGGGACACATCCTGCTATCAGCTGGCAGATATTGAACTCCGCCATCTTTGCATAAAGCTCCTGCCGTACCTTTTTGAAATGCCGCGCATGGAAATGAAGGACGCCTATCGTGTACTTGTAGACCCGGTACGACCCCTCATGCGACCATCTCAGGGCGTATATGTACTGAAGGTCCTCTGCAGTGATTTTTTCCTGGTCAAGCAGGTTTGTAATGATGCATATGTATTTGCCAGGAGCCACTTTTCTCCGCACGAACCGGAGCTTCAGTGCATAGTAATGGTTTTCCTTGTCAAGATACGGAAAGTCCTGATTCGACATTACGATGCGGTACAACCGGGGGTTGCTTAAGGTTTCCTTTGTCTGCTTGTTTGTAAGAATAACAGTCCTGACGATATCGAATTCCTCATCTTCTGACAGATCCAGGCTTCTGAAAATGCCCTGGCTGTCCTTGTCCTTTTCCCGGATCGCGAATTTCCGGCCGGCCTGGTCCAGCCCTGCAAACATCTTCCATCCGCCGTAGCCGCGATCAGCCACGAATACCGAATTTCCCGGAATGGAGGAACGGTGCGACATCGCAAGCAGCGCGCTTCTCTCGTCTGTTTTCTGCAATGTAGAGATGACCGCATCGACATAGATGGCATTAAGCAGGTCATATGCGCCGTTAAAGTAGCACTGGCTGAAACACTTATGATTTTCCTTGTTCTGGTGCAGGGTTTCGGGCTCGCTCTTATTCAGCGGAATGTTGACCGCTGATCCGTCAACGCCGATCAGGCGGTACCCTTTGAACGTTCTCAGCTCAGGGAATGAACTGGTGAACCGGAGAAACACCTCATACAAGGCCTCCGGGTTCAGCTTCTTCCGTGCTTCGCAGAAGGTGGAGTTGTACGGCGGAACGGCGTGCTGGTCCATGGGGAAGAACTTGTTGATCTCGCAAATGGAAGAACCCGAGCCCATGAGAATTAGGAATTTCATGAGAGTGGCAGGATCAAACCTTGAGCGGCGGGAAAAATCGATGCCGGGACTCGAGACGTATTCATCAATATGGTCACAAACATAGTCCAAAGCTTCTTCGAACCGCTGGTAAACAAGATTTGGCGTAATCCCGAGAGAAGCAGATTCAGGGACTGGATGAAAAGCGTCTTGATCAGCCTCTGTCATCTCCCTGAAGACAGTGTCTGATGCGTCGTTTTCAGAACTGGTTAACAAATTGGAAATTGTATTCTGGCTGTTTAACATGGTATAAAACCCTCCTACAATTTCCTCCGGATTGTGAAAAACGCCCATTCGTGCATGTCAAGCTTTTTTTGCGTTTTTCATCAACTTTTCGGTTTTCTTGTATAACTTGTTTCACCGCAATCAAAAAGGGATGGTTTTTAACTTCCATCCCTGAGATTTGGCTTAATTGAATGACATTGGGAATCATCCGGTCTTTTTACTGCCTATCTTTTAAAGACGGGAAATGATAAAGTTAAAACAATTAAATACATCCGTGAGATGACAAATTACAGCCTTCCGGATGCCAAAAAAATTGCAGATGAAACCGGAAAGATCACTTCAACTTCGGATAAGAATAAAGCGTTAAAATGGTATTATACATTCGCCGGAACAGATAGTATTCTTCAAATAACCAATTTGCATACATACGGCTGTTTCAAAACAGAATGCAAAAAACCGGAAGACGAAGCATTTACGGTATTCAAAGATCACATCGGTCAGATGCAGGCAGAAGCCGAAGCGTATAACCATTCGCAAAACGGATCTATAACCCGTGTCATAAAAGAAGAGATGACAGGCAGCGAAATCCTGGATTTAAAGACTTTGCCGAAAATTGACAGTAATATGGTTGTTGCAATCATGAGAGATATGCTGGGATATTCCAATGAACAGCTTGAAAAGCTGATCCGTGAAGATGATTTAGTGGTGAAGGGGATTGACCGGAAGACAAAAGAGGCACTGGAAATTGTTTATGATGTCCTTTCGCAGGTGAAAAACATCCGGGAACAGACAGTTGCCCCACAGCCTGTGCCTGTTGTAAAAACGGAAACGAAACCCGGTATATTTTATGTCAGTCTGTATAAAGCAGGAAACGAAAAGGTTAAGGCGATCAAAGCGATCCGTCACCTGACAGGCAAAGGTCTAATTGAAGCCAAAAAGCTAACGGAAGAACTTGGTTTTGTCGGCAATGCCAGGGATAAAGAAGATGCACTGTACTGGTATTATCAGTTTACCCAGTCGGATTATGGCGTGCATGTATCGGGTATTGAACCGTACGGTCACTACAATGTAGAGATCCGTAAACCGGAAGACTATGAATTCAGGACCGCCATAACTAATACCGGTAAATTACATGCAGAGGAAAAGGCTTTCAACTACAGTCAGAACGGCTTCGTATCCAGAGTTGTAAAGACAGAAATGAACGGTGATAAGAGTATGCTTCTTAAACAGCTTTTCAGTCTGTCTGTCTATGTTGATCGTGATATCCTTGAATACGTTCTCCATGATATGTTCGGTATAGAACCGGAAGAAACAAAAAATCTTGAAAGACTAGATCATCTGACGCATGAGGATATAGATGCATTGAAATATGCCGCAAAGATTCTTTCTGACGGTTCACAGAGCCGTCTGAATGAGAAATATGAAGGAGCAACGATTCTTTTACGGGCAGATGAAGGAACGAATGAAAAAGACGTCTGGGATATGATCCTGAATTCCGAAGGCGGTTATCTGGTATTTGACGGGAATCCGCATTCGATCACACCTTGGCTGGATATGACTCAATCTGTCTATTTAATCATGAAACCGATGGCACCGGAAAAGGCCGGTATAAAGATCTTTCCCAATGCCGGTGAAGCCTTCAAATATGCCTCCTACAATAAAGAGCAGCTATTAGAGGTATTGCAATATCTCGTAAATGACGGTATTCATTCGGTCTGTGTGTATACACCGAGATTCCATATTACCATTGACACAGACAAGTTCCTGAAACATGCGGATTGTGTCATCGAAGAATATGACAGAACTCTCCGTCAGAAGATCTACCATACAGGTCTGTATTCCTTGCGTTATGCCAATCTGCCTGAAGAGAAAAAGACAACAACAGCCGGTGATTATCTGTTCAGTGCATTTGTGAATGCGAAATTCAACCTGAACCGCTGGTTTGTGAGAAGTGTCGTTTATGCGTTCTCCGAGGTCAGGGATTCGCATGATGGCGTTACGGTTTATTCACAGAATGCCTGGAACAGGGTACAGGGCTGGATGACGGAGAATCCGGACATTGATGGTAAAATGACAGCAGAAGGTGATACAGATACAATCGTCATTCCCAAACCGGCAGGATTCCATACATTGCTGAGTAAAGACAATGAAAGCTATCTGCCTGTGTATACAACGAAAAAAGAGGCAAAAGAAGCACAGAAAAGATATTTTCCGAATACGGAAAATCTATGTATTGTTGCGGTGACATTTGATGATCTGATGGTGATTGAAGATAAGGTCAAAGGAATCATCGTTGATCATTATCGTATCAATAAAGAAGAGTTTAAAACGATTGAAAAACTGATAAATGTTAATCAGGATATTCCGTTATGGTATCGTGTCCGCAACAGCAGCCGGAAGGATTTCAAGAGATATGAGCTTGAGGATATTCAGGTGCTGGAAAGCATCAGCACCTACAAAAGAGTATGGCATGATCAAGTTCTGCATAAATGGCGTTTAACCATTCCTCTGGATGATCAGGGAGTGTATTTCCTGAGTGTATTTATAGAAGAAGACGGAAACTTTGACAAATACTCTCTGGATTGTGAGCTTGCTTCGGATTCACACTATGAATTCTTCAATGAAAAAGAAATCCGGAAACTATTGTATCAGGAAAAAGATGAAGATCTTTATCTGGATGAAATCTTTTCCAGATATCTGAGGGACCATACAGGGGATAAACTGATCGAACTGATAGGACCGTTTATAACCGCAACATATCACTTTGATTGATAATACAAAGTTGTATTACTGTTTATAAAGAAGCTTGATCGTTGAAAGATCAGGCTTCTTTTACTACAATTATGCATGAGGTGAAAGAATATGAAAATCAGTCTTGTGGAACCATTGAATGTGAAGAAAGAAGTCATCGAAGATCTTTCAAAGAATCTCATTGCAGAAGGACATACATTTGTATCCTATGATACTTTATCCGCTGATGAGGAAGAATTAAAGGAAAGATGTAAGGACAGTGATATTGTCATGATTGCCAATCATCCTTTCTCTGCCAATGTCATCGATGCGGCAAAGAATCTGAAGATGCTGGATGTGGCATTTACAGGGATTGATCATGTTGCACTGGATGCATGCAAGGCAAGGGATATCATGGTCTGTAATGCGGCTGGATATTCCACGCAGGCAGTTGCCGAGCTGGTATTGGGCATGGCGGTAGACGGCATGCGCAATGTTGCCAAGGCAAATGATGTTGTGAGAAAAGGCGGAACAAGCGCCGGTATCGGAGGAAGAGAAATCTGCGGCAAGACCGTCGGTATCATCGGTTTAGGTGCAATCGGCATGCAGTGTGCAAAACTTTTCTTGGCATTCGGCGCAAAGGTAATCGCCTATAACAGAAGTCAGAAACAGGAAGCAAT
>JAFYCG010000017.1 GCA_017539825.1 Solobacterium sp.
ATCGGTTGTATTTGCTCATCAGATCATCAACTGGTCCGGTTCTAATGCAGATACTCATGATGCTGCCGTAACCTATTTCAGAGTCATTCAGGGATGTATGTTCTTCAATGTCATCTCACTGGTTATCAATGCTGCTCAAAGAGGCAGCGGTAACACCCGTATTGCGATGACAACGAATGTGGTATCTTCCATTGTCAATATTGTCTTTAACTATCTGTTGATCAACGGACATTTCGGTTTTCCAAGACTCGAGCTCTTAGGTGCTTCTGTTGCTACCGTTCTCGGTACAGTGGCTGCAGCAATCATGAGCATCAGTTCCTTATTCCGCAAAACAAGTTATATCTCACTACCTTATATATTAAAAGAAAAAATACGTCCGGCTTTCGATGCACTCGCAAGTATCTATCGTTTAGGCATCAATATGTTGATTGAGAATGTCGCAATGCGTGTCGGTTTCTTAGTCACCGCTTTATTAGCTGCAAGACTCGGTACGGATGCTTTCGCTGCCCACCAGGTAGGCATGAACTTCCTGTCATTAGGTTTCTCCTTCGGTGACGGTATGCAGGTAGCCGCTGTAGCCTTAATCGGCAGAAGCTTAGGTGAAAAGGATCCTGAAAAGGCAAAGGTATACGGTTCCTTCTGTCAGAGAACCGGTCTTGTCATATCGTTTATCCTGGCATTTATTCTGCTGGTATTCGGCAGACAGTTATTCTCCCTGTTCTTCCAGGAAGAAACAGTACTGAACATGGGCGTCTTGATCTGTCGGTTCATAACAGTGATCCTCCTGTTCCAGATTTCTCAGATTATCTATGGCGGATGCTTAAGAGGTGCCGGCGATGTCAAATATACATTGTTTGCTTCTCTTGTTTCCGTTACATTGATCCGTTCCATTGTCACATGGGGTTTAACAAGCGTATTCAGCATGGGTTTAGTCGGTATCTGGATCGGTATTCTTTCCGATCAGGTTTCCCGCTTCTTATTCCTGTCCCGCCGCTTCCGCAAAGGCGAATGGATGTATCTGCAAATTTAAAAGCTCTTCAAGAGCTTTTTTTGTTTATAATGGTTTTATGAAACCATTACGAATTGTACTAACATCTGATTTTCATTTCAGTGCAAATCCAAACATATCCGATCAGATCATCCCTTTAATGCGCTATGGGAAAGAAGTATTGGGTGTATTTTTAAAACAGATGCAGGATATGCAGATTGATCTCTTCATCCTCTGTGGCGATCATACGGTAAGCGGAAAAAAGCAGGACCGGGAAACATTTCAAAAAGAACTGTTCAAAATAAAAGAGTCAGGTATTCCCATACTGATGACAACAGGAAACCATGACTTTGATCTGTGTTCTATAGAGGAATATCAAGATACCTATCTTCCTCTTTTGGCATGTACAAACCAGGATCCTTCTTCCCTCAGCTATTCCTATGTAAAAGATAATATCCGTTTTCTTGCCATGGATGATTCCTCACAAAAGAAAATCGGTTTTTCGGAAGAAACCATGCAATGGCTGGAACATGAGCTTATCCAATCTGAAAATCAAACCGTAATTTTCCTGTCTCATCATAATCTGTTCCTCAATGCATGGCATAAGAATCCTTTGCAATATCAGATTCAAAACAAAGACCTGATTCCCCTTTTACACAAATACGGCGTAAAACTGGCCATAACCGCCCACCAGCATGTTCCCTACATACAGACACAGGATTCTCTGACAGAGATTGTCTTACCTGCTCCGTTAGCTTCCCCTTTTCAATACGGTTATCTTGAGATAGGTGATGATTTACACTATGAAGTCAGAAATCTTGATTTACAGAAGTATAATCCTTTACTGTATTGGGCTTCCATACAAAAGGTAAACAATTGTCATGAATTGCGCAAAACCGGTTTCCTGAAATTCTTTGAAAAAAGATATGATGAAACTACCGCAATACAGATGACGGATTCCCTGCAAACATGGTTTGATGCATATGAAAAAGGAACCTTGTCCTCCTTTCAGACAGATCCCTTATTTTTACATACTTTGCATGAATTGCATGCTTCAGGATATGAAGAGTATATTCTCTATCTGCTTAAACATCATGAGACATCTGTACGAATCCTGACAGATACATTGTAAGGGAGAATCAAATGGAAAAAAAGCGTAAGATTACAATGCAGTATATAGCTGATGTTACAGGGGTTTCCAAAGCAACTGTTTCCAATGCATTGAACGGCAAAGATGAAATGTTAGCTCCGGAAGTCAAAAAGAGAATTCTGCAAAAGGCTGAAGAACTTGGTTACCATAAAAAACACCATTTAATCCGTTTTATCATATTTGAGAAGCTGGATAAGATTGATCCCGGAAAAATAGATAAAAATGCGAACTTCCGTAAACTGTATCAAAGTATAAAAAAAGAATGTACGGAAAACGGATATCAGTTACAGATTAACCATATTCATGAGAAGGAAAAGGAACATGGTTTTCAGTACATCAATGATCTGTCGGATTGCGATGGCATGATCATACTCGGATGGGAATTAGCCCTTGCGGATCTTGAATGGCTCAGAAATTATACCTCTCTTCCTTTTGTGATCGTCGATGCCTCTTTTTCTTCCCTCCGTTTCGATTTTATCGCTTCGAATAACGCTGACGCCAGTTACCGTATGACGGAAGAAATGATCCTTCACGGACATAAAAGAATCGGTTATATTCATGGCGGTAATCCGGATGTCTATCGTGAAAGAATGATCGGCTATCAAAATGCCCTATATGCCCATCATCTGGAATTCGACAGACATCTGGTCTGTGAACTGGATCGTTCTGCCAAAAGTGAATTTGTTGAAGAAATACGCGCATTTCTGCTTAAAATCAATAAACGGAATGTACCGCAGCCAACTGCCTTTATATGCAGTGATGACCGAATCGCCATCTCATTTATGGCGGCTGCTAAAGCTTTGAATCTTCGCTATGCATTAAGCGGATTTGATAATCTCAGCCTCTGTGAAGAACAGGATCCCCCTCTTTCCAGTGTGGAGATCAACTATTCCTATACAGGGACTATTGCTGCCCGCAGAATGATTGATAAGATTGAAAAAAAGGATATGCATACGCAAAAAATATATACGGAAACGATCATCCATATTCGTGAAAGCATCTTTCCTAAACAAAATTAAATTTGTTTAGGAACTGCAAAAGAAAAACAACTGTCTCACCTTTTTCACCCGGTTGAAAATTGCTATATTGTCTGTGTCAAAGGAACACAATCGATGTAGCAGTTATTTCGGCCGGGTATCTTTCTGCAAAGATTTGTCTCCTGTTTAGGAAAGGAACAAATTATGGAAAACAAAGGAAATTTCACAGATCGGTTAGCAGTATTGAGCGATAAAATTTCAGGCAATTTATATCTTCAGGGGATTTCACAAGGCGTCATGTTAATGTTGCCGGTAATTATCATCGGTGCATTCGCCAGCTTGTTCAGCGGTCTTCCTGTAGCATTCTGGCAGAACTTCATTCAGTCAACCGGATTAGCCGGCGCACTGAATATGATCATTAACGCTACCACAAATATGCTCGGTGTTTACTTTACTTACGGCATTGCAAAAACATTAGCTGAAAAACTGGAATTGAAATCAAAAGTCATCGGTATTTTTGCGATCATGGTCTATATGGCACTTCTGCCATCTTATTCAGCAGAAGGAATCGGAGCTTACCTTGCATTTGACTACACAGGCACAAAAGGTATGATCATCGGTATCATCATCGCCGTTCTCACAGTGAAAATTGTCAAAGCAGTAACAGACAAAAACATCACAATCCGCATGCCTGAAGGAACACCGGATTACGTTTCACGCTCTTTTGCCGCATTGATTCCGGGATTTATCGTAGTCGTTATTGCGATCATCATCCGTATGATTTTCGCCTTAACACCGTTTGGTTCTGCATTTGATTGTTTATATGGTATTTTACAGATTCCGTTGCAGGCATTGCTTGGCGGCAGTGTGATTTCCAACGTCATCATCCAGATCTTAACACAGCTTTGCTGGGGATTGGGTATTCATCCGGGTTTCCTTTCCAGTATTACCGCACCGATTTTATTCGGTCTTGACGGTGCCAATCAGGCTGCATTCGCTGCCGGACAGGAAATTCCGAATACGATTGGTATGGCTATGTCTTACAGTTCTACGATTGCATGCTTCTATCCTGCAATTGCGGTTTGTGTCCTTCTTTTCGCAAAATCAAAAGAATTAAAAACCGTTGGTAAGATTGCAATTGCTCCGGCATTCTTCGGTATCAGTGAACCGATGATCTTCGGCTTGCCGATCATGCTGAATCCGATTATGATTATCCCCTGGATTATCTGTCCGGTTGTCAACTTTATTCTTGCATATGCTGCATGTTCGATTGGTATTGTCGCAAAATATGCCGGCGTCATCGTCTTCAACTTCCCGATGGTCGCAACCGGTTTGTTAAACGGCAGCGTCAGTATTGCATTGATGGAAATTGTTCTCTTCGTCATTGATGTTCTGATCTTCATTCCATTTGTAAAAGCACTTGACAAGAAAAAACTGGAAAACGAAAAAGAGGCTTAATCCGTCATGAAGCTTCTTGTACAAAGTGATGATTACGGAATCACAAGAGCAGTATCCCTCGGATGTATTCACGGCATTAAAAACGGTGTTGTCAGAAATACAGGCATGTTCGCAAACATGCCATGGATCGAAGAATGTGTGGAATGGATCAAACCATATCTTGATCAGATTGCATTCGGCATTGACTTAAATGCTTCTACAGGGCCTTCCATCCTCGGACACGAGAAACTCCCTACATTGACACATGAGGATGGAATGTTCCTGGGCTCTAAAGAAAACAGAGCTCTGGATACAGATGAAAATGATCATGATCATCTTGCCGAACACAGAGATGAGTTATATGCA
>JAFYCG010000136.1 GCA_017539825.1 Solobacterium sp.
AGAATATACAATCTATGTTTTCTACAGGATTATGTAATATATGCATCACTGCATCTGCATATTTGTCAAATCCTTCCGGGACAGCGACTTCATACTGGGGGATTGCATTGATGCTTATGCCAAGATTCATCGCATCAAAAAAGGGTGCTGCTTTCATGGCGGCATCCCAGTCTGTCTGATTCATATTTTTCCCCCTTTCTCCTGCAAACATAAAAAAGGAAACAAATTTTGGATTTGTTCCCTTTTCTTCGTTTATATCATATCACTTCTTAAATCCCTGTACCCCTTCGGGGCATAAATCAACACTTGCATACAGCGCCAATTCGGTTTATTCCTGCTTCATCTCTTCTTCAATCCAGGTCAGAATCAGCTGAACAACTTTATCCTGTTGTTCCGGTGTCATCCAGACACCCTTCTGTACTTTGTACCATTTATTCAGACAGCCTCTGCAACAGCATGCAGTAGCGTGCATTGCCTTGAAGACAGGATGTCCTTTTAAAGGTGTCTGTTTGCCGTCATTTTGAATATATGCAGGTGCTAAGCGCATGCGTATAAAATCACGGGCATGCTGTTCAATGACATCCATACCCTTCTCTTTGACATATGCTTTTTCCTCTTCATTCAGATGAAAAGAAGATCTGAATTTTGATCTCTTCAGTTTTTCCAAAGCTTCCCGTCTTGTCTGCATGCAACCATTATAGCAAACTCTTCTTTCTAAAAACAGGCAATCAGAATTCACAGGTGAAATTCATTTGTAAACATGCGATAATGTTAGAAAGAATAACAGGAGGATAATTATTATGAGCAAATTCCCAAAAGGATTCCTTTGGGGCGGCGCAACAGCTGCAAACCAGTTTGAAGGCGGATTTGATGCTGACGGAAAAGGATTGAGTGTTCCGGATGTCATCATGGGCGGTACAGTTGACAAGCCACGTTACATCACACCGAAAGGTGTCAAACCGGATACCTATTATCCAAGCCATGAGGCAATTGACTTCTATCACCATTGGAAAGAGGATATTGATCTCTTTGCAGAAATGGGTTTCAAATGCTTCAGATTATCATTACAATGGAGCCGTTTCTTCCCGAATGGTGATGACGAAGAACCATTACAGGCAGGTATCGATTTCTACAAGAATATCTTCCTTCACTGCAAGGAATGCGGAATTGAACCTTTAGTCACAATCAGCCACTATGAATTCCCGTTGGCACTCTCCCACAAGTATGGCGGATGGGACAATCCGATCATCATTGATCTCTGGCTGAAGTTCACAAAGCTCTGCTTCACAGAATACAAAGGATTGGTGAAATACTGGCTGACATTCAATGAAATCAACTGCGGTACAATTGCCGGTATGGGTTCCATCTACGGTCTCGGTATTCTTCCTGAAGAGGATCAGCCGATTACATTCGGAAATGCTGACTGGGATGTTCCGCAAAGACGTTTCGTCGGATTGCATAACCAGTTCGTTGCAAGTGCAAAAGCTGTTGTCCAGGCACATGAAATCGATCCGGAAAACAAAGTAGGCTGCATGATTGCAGGATCTGCAAACTATCCGTACAGCTGCAGACCGGATGATGTTCTTGCAGCTCTTGAAGCAGACCGTCAGTTCAACTTCTATTGCGGTGATGTACAGGCACGCGGTGCATATTCCGCATGGGCACCTTCCTATTGGGCAGCTAACGGTGCAGATGTTGAAGCAATGAAAGCATTGGCAGAAAGAGATGCAGAAGTATTAAAAGCAGGTAAAGTTGACTTCTACAGCTTCTCCTACTACCAGTCCAACACAGTATCTACCGATCCTGAACTGACTAAAGGTAAAGGCAATCTGTTCGGCGGCATCCAGAACCCGTATCTTGAAGCAAGTGCATGGGGCTGGACAATTGACCCGAAGGGATTGAGATATTATCTGGAAACCGTATATGACAGATACCAGATTCCTCTGATGATTGTTGAAAACGGTCTCGGTGCAGTCGATGAAAGAAGCGAAGACGGCAAATTCCACGATGACTACAGAATCGACTACATGCGCAAGCACATTGAACAGATGGCTATCGCAATTGAACATGGTGTTGATCTGATGGGTTACACAATGTGGGGATGCATCGACCTCGTATCCGC
>JAFYCG010000137.1 GCA_017539825.1 Solobacterium sp.
AAGGCAGTGCTCTGGGCAGTAGAAAACAAGATCACAACCGGAACATCTGAGACAACATTTGATCCGGGCAAGAAGGTCACAAGAGCACAGGCAGTCACATTCCTGTGGAGAGCTAACAACAAGCCTGCGCCAAAGACAACAGTCAATCCGTTCAAGGATGTGGCTGCAGGATTGAGCTATTCAGATGCAGTATTGTGGGCATTTGAAAACAATATCACAACAGGAACATCCGCTACGACATTCAATCCGGGCGGAGACTGCACAAGAGGCGCAACAGTAACCTTCCTGTGGAGGACATACGCAAAGAACTAATCTGTTAAACAGATACGAGAAGACGCATGGGAAACCATGCGTTTTCTTTTTATGGTGTTATTCAAACATAGGGTATGTTAAAATAACAAGGATATGAAAAATGCGCATCACAAGCTTCAAAGCTATACATACTGGATCCTGGATTTACTGACAATCATGTTGTCATACAGAATGGCTTTTGCCTTCCGTTATTTCAACAATATGATGCCGCGATTAAACATGTACATCTGCATCATTACATGTCTTTTTGTCTGTACAATCTATGATTTTGCGACAGGATGGAATTCGGATTCCTTTCGCAGAACGACCGTAAATGATTTTACGGAAGTCATTAAATGCAACTTCTTTATCTTCATCGGTTTTCTGATGAGCCTTTTTGTCATTCATCAGCTGGATGCCATTTCAAGACTGGCTACATTGTACTTTCTGGGATTGAATATCATTCTGATGTTCCTGGTCAGAATTATTGTCAAAAAAGCCACCAAGCATTTCTATAAAGGAGCTTCCACATCAAAGATTCTGATTCTTACTGATCAGAACCCGGAAGAACTGGAAAAGAAGTTTTATCCGGGAACATCCTATGAAATCACCGGTGTTTTAAAAGCGGATAACGGAGTATTTCTCGGGAAATTGAATGAAAAAGAAATCAGCCTTCCTGTAGAAGAACTGACAAAATATCTGATCACGGAAGAAGTGGATCATGTGTTTATCTATATAAAAAATCATGAAGCGCTGGATCATGAAGAACTGATCCGGAATCTTGAAGAGATGGGCATTGTCTGCCACTATGCATTGGATGTTCCTTTAACCAGCGGAGAAGTGGAGACATTCGGGGATTTTCCGGTAATCACCTATGCGAAAAACACACCGAATTATTTCCTGCTTTTAATCAAGAGATTAATGGATATTATAGGTGGTATTGTCGGTTTGTGTTTATGTGTTATCATCAGCATTTTTGTCATTCCTGCGATTAAGCTGGATTCACCGGGATCGGCACTGTTCAGCCAGACAAGAATCGGAAAAAACGGCAGAAAATTCAAATTGTATAAATTTCGTTCCATGTATATTGATGCTGAAGAAAGAAAAAAAGAACTGATGAGCCGGAACGAAATGAATGGCCTGATGTTTAAAATGGAAGATGATCCGAGAGTGACAAAAGTAGGAAAGTTTTTAAGAAAGACCAGTCTTGATGAATTTCCTCAGTTCTTTAATGTCATTAAAGGAGATATGTCATTGGTGGGAATACGCCCTCCGACAGAAGATGAATTTCTGCAATACAATGAGTATTACAGAAGAAGATTGAGCATGATACCGGGTATTACCGGCTTATGGCAGGTATCCGGAAGATCGGATATTACGGATTTTGAAGAGGTTGTCAAACTGGACCTGGAATATATAGACAACTGGAGCTTAAAACTCGATTGCAAGCTGCTGATTCAGACAATCGGTGTGATTTTAAGCAGGAAAGGTGCAAAATGAAGAAGATCTGGCTAAGAGCTTATTGCAATCAGAATCTTGGAGATGACCTGTTTATTCAGATTATATGCAACAGATATCCGGATACCCAGTTTTTTATGGCCAGTGAAACGGAGAATCCTTTCTATGAGTCCATAAAAAATCTGAAAGTTCTTCGTTTTGGTACTGAACAGAAAATACAGAGAAAACTGCATTTACTGCCTTTCGCAAAGGAAATGAAAAAATGTGACGGAATCGTTGTTATAGGCGGATCTATGTTTATGGAATCTTATAACGGACTTCATAAGCTGGATGAATATATGACAATGCGTAAACATGCGGAAAAGATGTTTATCCTGGGAAGCAATTTCGGACCCTATCAGACAGATGAATATTACCGGAAGGCAAAAAAAGTGTTTTCTTCCATGGATGGTGTCTGTTTCAGGGATTCTCATTCCTATGCATTATTTTCGGATGTAAACAATGTCAGAATGGCTTCGGATATTGCCTTCCTCAGTGAAGAACAGCATGTTGAAAAAGAAGAACATTCCGTCTGCTTTGCGATTGCCAATATCAAACGAAGAGACGAGTTGAAAATCTATGACGAATCGTATAAGAAATGGATGAGAAAACAGATTCTGTCTTTTTTGGATCATGACCGGAAAGTAAAAGTTTTGTGCTTCTGTCCGAATCAGCAGGATGATGAATGTGCAAAGGATATTCTGGAAGGCATCGAAGATCAGGTCCGATGCATTTCTTATCATGGGAATATGAATCACATGCTGAAAGAGATTGCACAAAGTGAAATGATGGTTTCAACAAGGTTCCATGGCCTGATTCTCGGATTGCGATATCAATGTAAGGTATTTCCTGTAATTTATGATGAAAAAATAAAAAATGTTCTGGATGATCTGCATGCAGAATACAACTATCCTGATGTTTCACAATTAGAAAAAATATCTTTTGAAGATATCATGAACAATTGTGTGAGCACGAATACGGAGTATAACAGACAGTCTGAAAAGCAATTTGCAGATCTCGATCAATGGTTAAAAATATGACAAGAAGTGAAAACAAAAGAAGCGCCTTTACCTTAATCGGCATGATCTTGCTGACCTTCCTCGGGCAGGTATTGGCACTGTATAAATCTCATTTTACAGCGGTTACGTTCGGTGCGACAAATTATATGGATGCATATAATTATGCCCTGAATATAGCCAGTTTTGTTTTTGCGTTTATCACTACAGGTATTACAACGGTTATTGTTCCGGCTTATGTGAAAAAGAAACCGGCTGATGCGGTGAATACATTTATTACCGTTATTTTCGGGGTAACATTTCTTGTCGTGTTGCTGGTATTTGCGGGAAGAATTCCGATTATCACTTTACTGACAAAGAAAGATACCGTATTTGTGGAAACAACCGGTAATTTCCTGTTTATTGCTTTCCTGATACAGGCGATCACTGCCTTTCTGGCAGTGACAACTGCATATTTTCAATGTATCAATCATTACGTCATTCCTAAAGCTGTAGTACTGATTTCCAATTTGATGGTAACAGTAGTTCTGCTGCTTGGATGGGTAAAAGATATACGCATGTACCTGTTCCTGCTGATGGCCGGAGCATTTATGAATCTTTTGCTGGATCTGTTTATAGCGATACGTTTAGGATTCCGTTATAAGCCGACATTGCAATTGAAGATGCCGGAGTTTATTGACATGATGTATATCTTTATTCCGACACTGATCAGTTCAGGTGTATACAGAATACATACTTTTGTCGATACAACCATTGCCGCAGGGTTATCTGAAGGACAGTTAACCATTCTGAGCTATTCCACCCAGGTGATGTCATTGGTCAATGGAATCATTGTCGGTAACCTCACTGTTTATGCCTACCCTAAAATCGTTGCCAGATTATCCAAAGAAGATCATCAGCAATACTTCTGGGACTATACGGTATTGTTTCATGCGGTTGTCTGTATTCTGTTTGCATGCTTTGTGACAGGCGGCAAGGAAGCATTATCTTTTCTCTTTTCAGGCGGGAAGTTTACCGCAGAAGATACGAATATATTATATTTGTGCACAGTCATCTATTTCTTCGGTCAGCAGTTTAATATTATCCGTGACTTGATCTATCGCTATTTTTATGCAAACGGGAATACAAAAACAACCCTGCAAAACAGTGTCATGGTGAGTGTCACAAACATCATTCTCAGTCTGATTCTTGTCAGGTTTATCGGCTTGTACGGGATAGTTCTCGGAACAATTCTTTCCAGTTTCATTTCCCTGAGCAGAATTACAATGCAGTTTCATAAACAATATGTCATACAGCTTTCCATTCTTTCCATACTGAAAGAATACGGTAAAAACATCATTGCGTTTATTGTTGCGATCGGTTGTGTATGGCTGTTACAGCCCTATCTGCAAATGCAACACACATTTATCCTGATGATGGTCAAGGTGATGATAACACTGGCAGTTTACGTCGTTATGATTTTGCTGATGAAGACCAGAGTCAGAAAAATGAAATTATAAATGAAACGGATAAGCTATAATAGTAGTGAATAACGGAGTTTTATTATGGAAGATAAAAGAACAGTTTTTATCATAGGTGCTAAAAATATCGGCATGTATGGAGGATATGAAACGTTTATAGATATGCTGACACTGATGCATCAGGATCAGGATCAATTTCAATATTACGTTATCACCAAGAAAAACGGCCACAGTAAAATGGATGAAACAAAGCTGAACGGTGTAACAGTCATTGATGAAGATACGTTTATCTATCATAATGCAACAGTCAAAAAAATACATGTTCCACAGATCGGACCTGCTCAGGCGATTATCTATGATTTTGATGCCTTGAAATATTGTATTTCCTATGCGAAAGAAAACCATCTGGTAAAACCGATATTTTATATCTGTTCCTGCAGAATCGGTTTTATGTATAAAAAGCTTGTAAAACAAATCCATGAGATCGGCGGAACTGTCTGTCTGAATCCGGACGGGCATGAATGGAAAAGAGCGAAATGGGCAGCACCGGTCAGAAAATACTGGAAGGAATCTGAAAAAAGAATGGTCAGATACAGTGACCTGATGGTATGCGATTCGGTGAATATTGAGAAGTATATTCAGGAAGAATACAAAGACTATCATCCTCATACAACCTTTATCGCATACGGAAGTGATCTCACCCCGAGTACATTGAAAGATGATGATCCTGCATTCCTGGAATGGCTGGAGAAACATGATGTCAGGCCAAAAGAATACTATATGTGCTGCGGCAGACTTGTTCCCGAAAACAGTTTTGAAATCATGATCCGTGAATTCATGAAAACAAGAACGAAGAAGGATTTTGTATTAATTACGACGGTTTATCCTAAACTGCAGGAAGAACTGGAAAAGAAGCTGCATTATTCCAAAGATAAACGAATTAAATTTGTCGGTCCGGTATACAATACACAGTTACTGAAAAAGATCCGTGAAAATGCCTATGCCAATTTCCATGGACATACAGTCGGAGGAACCAATCCATCCCTTCTGGAAGCTTTGGGTTCTACAGATGTCAATATGCTGATTGATGTACCGTTTAATCGTGAAGTCGGATTGGAAGCAGCAGTATACTGGACGGATGTTGAAGGAAATCTTGCCAGAAGAATAGATGAAGTGGATCATTTCACAAAGCAGCAGATTGAAGACTATTCTCAAAAGGCAAAGGCAAGAATACGTGATGCATACAATTGGGAGTATATTGCTTCTGAGTATGAAAAACTCTGGATGAGCTTGTAGTAGGGAATGTTATGAAGAAAGCAGTTGTGATTGGTGGCAGTAACGGAATAGGACTGGCCATAAGCAGACAGTTGATTGAAAAAGGATATTATACTGAAATTCTGGACAGGAACGAAGGTGATATCCATCTTTTGACATCCGAATCTTATCATTATACATATTGTGATCTGCTGGATCTGGATATGGATCTCATACAGTCCTTTGCGGATGACAGGGATGTGAAAGCATTGATGATTACTGCAGGAATCGGCAGAGTCGCAGAGTTTGAATATTTTCATCCTGCAGAAATTCAGAAAACATTTGAGATTAATGTTGTGTCCATCATAAAGATTTTACGAATCTTCTATGAAAGAATACAGGATGAAAATGACTTTTATACAGGTGTCATGGGATCTATTGCTGGATGGATGTCCTCGCCATGTGCAGCTGTATATGCAGGATCTAAAGCCGGACTGATACGTTTTGTGGAATCGGTTAATATTGAACTTGAGGCCAAAGGCAGTCAGAACCGGATTCTGGATGTTTCACCTGCTTCATTCAAAGGCTCCCGTTTTTATGGCGGAGAAAATCAGATGGAACAGCTTGAAGGTTTAGCGGTTGAGATTGTTAAACATCTTTTTAGCAGGGATACAAGATATATCCCGCAATATGAAGAGATATTTCAGAATGTATTGGAAAACTATCATACAGATCCCCATGCATACGGACTTCACAGTTATCGGTACAAAATGGAATCAGACCGTATCGATAATCATAAGAGGGTGATAATCGGTTATCTCTCAGGAACATTTGATCTGTTTCATGTCGGACATCTGAACCTTTTACGCAGAGCAAAACAACATTGTGATTATCTGATTGTCGGTGTACATAGAAGCGGCAGCTGGAAGGGAAAGGAAACCTTTATTCCATTTGAAGAAAGAATGGCTATTGTCGGTGCCTGTCAGTATGTGGACAAGGTGACAGAAAGCTTTACAGAAGATTCTGATGCCTGGGATAAATGGCATTATGACCGTTTGTTTGTCGGATCGGATTACAAAGGAACACCGCGTTTTCAAAGATACGAAGAGTACTTTAAGGATAAGAATGTGGAAATTGTTTATTTCCCTTATACCCAAAGCACGAACAGTACACAGATTCGCAATCTGATCATACAGAAGAATAAAAAGGAGTCATCATGACAACAAATATGGATTTACTGCATAAAGTGGATATGGATATCGTCAAGGAAGTTGTTGCCATTTGTGATAAATACAATCTGATGTATTACATGCTTGGAGGAACAATGCTGGGAGCAATCCGTCATAAGGGATTTATCCCGTGGGATGATGATATCGATCTCGGAATGCCGAGACGTGACTATGAGATTTTCCTCAAAGCCGCACCAAAGGAATTATCAGAAAACCTGAAAGTCGTTAATTATAAAACAGATCCTCAGTATCATTATTACATCACACGTATCCAGGATACGGATACTAAAGTAATCGAAGAAAGAATCGGAAATGAAGGAAAATATACGCATGCTTCCATCGATATTTTTCCGATTGACGGTACACCCAATCAGCCTGTCATGAGAAAAATCTATTTCTTCAGGGTTCTGTTTCATCGTGCCATGATGTCCTTGTGTTATAAAGATTCCATTGACCGGAAAAGACCCCGCAGCAAACCGGAAAAAGCACTCTTGTGGATTATGGAAAAAGTACCTGTGGAAAAGATGACTACACCATACAAAGAGAAAGAAAAAATTGATCGTCTTTTAAAACACCAGAGCATAGACGGTGCAGAATACATAGGCAATATCATGGGTGCTTACAGAACGAGAGAAATTGTACCCGCTTCTTTCTATGGAAAAGGAAAAATGTATCCGTTTGAAGACATTGAACTCCGAGGCATGGAGGATTATGATGCATATTTAAAATATACCTATGGGGATTATATGCAGCTTCCTCCTGAAGAGGATCGTGTCGCCCATATTCTAAATGAAATTGATTTCGGCCCATATTAAATAACAATCATTATA
>JAFYCG010000002.1 GCA_017539825.1 Solobacterium sp.
AAAAGGAATGTGATCAATCAGATCAACCATGCCCTCAAAGAAAATAATATTGTTCAGGGATGCATGGTCAAATAGCTTGACCTAAAGCTATATTCACTATATAAAATAATTAAAAGAAGGAGTGTGACAAAAATGAAGTTTGTATTACCGAAACTGGGTTTTGGCCTGATGAGACTTCCGAGACTGGAAGATGGAACAATCGATGTCGAACAGACTAAAGTGATGGTTGATCATTTTCTGGATGCAGGATTGAAGTATTTCGATACTGCATATGTGTATGAGGGATCAGAAGAAGCAACGAAAAAGGCTCTTGTTGAACGTTATCCGAGAGAGTCCTACTATCTGACTTCCAAGCTGAATGCCGGCGACTGGGCTGCAAAAGATGCAGAAAGCGCAAAGAAGGAACTGGAGATTTCTCTGGAAAGAACCGGAGCAGGTTATTTTGATTTCTATCTGCTTCATGCCCTGAGCAAGAACAATATCGATAATTATGACAAATACGGCATTTGGGATTTTGTCAAAGAGGCAAAGGCAAAAGGCCTTGTAAAACATTACGGTTTTTCCTTCCACGATCAGCCGGAAGTGCTGGATGAGATTCTGACAAATCATCCGGATGTGGAATTTGTACAGCTGCAGATCAACTACGCAGACTGGGATAATCCGGCTGTCAATTCCAGAAAGTGTTACGAAGTTTGCGTCAAACACGGCAAACAGGTTGTCGTCATGGAACCGATTAAGGGCGGAACACTCGCAAATCCTCCGAAACAGATTCGTGATATTTTTGAAGAAGCTGATCCAAACGCTTCTGTTGCCTCATGGGCTGTCCGATTTGCGGCAAGCCTGGAAAATGTTATGGTTGTCTTATCCGGTATGAGCAATATTGCTCAAATGGATGATAACATTTCCTACATGAAGGATTTCAAGCCGTTCAATGAGGATGAAAAAGCAGTCATTGAAAAAGCACAGGAAGTCTTACGGTCCATAGAACAGATCCCATGTACAGGCTGTCATTACTGCACAGGCGGCTGTCCGATGCAGATCAGAATTCCGGATATCTTCACAGCGATGAACCAGAAGCTCATCTTCGATAATATGGAAGGTGCTTCAAGAAGATATGCAAATGTGACTAAGGACGGAGGACTGGCATCCAGCTGTATCCATTGTCTGCAGTGTGAAGATGCATGTCCGCAACACATTGAAATCACAAGCTGGCTTGAAAAAGCAGCAGAAGTCTTTGAATAGAAAGCAGGTTATATGAAAACACTTTATCTGGAATGCAGGATGGGTGCTGCCGGTGATATGCTGATGGGGGCATTGAGTGAACTGGTAGATCAGAATGCATTTATTGAAAAGATGAATGCGATCGGTTTACATGATGTTCTGGTTGAAAAGGAAGAAAGCGTTAAATGCGGCATTCACGGCACACATATGAAAGTCACTGTCCATGGTGAAGAAGAGGAAAGTGAAAACATCCATGAGCATCACCATGATCACGAACATCACCATGATCACGATCATCATCAAGATCATGAGGGACATCAACATGATCATGAACATCATCACCATCATCATACCCATATGCATGATATTGAAGAGATCATTAGCAGTCTTTCTGTTTCAGACAAAGTGAAAGAGGATGCAATTGCGGTATACAGATCTATTGCCGAGGCGGAAAGCCATGCCCATGGCATGGAAATTTCTGAAATTCATTTCCATGAAGTCGGTACAATGGATGCCATAGCTGATGTAGTCGGAGTATGCATGCTGATGGAAATGATCGGTGCAGAAAAAATATACGCTTCTCCGGTTGCAGTCGGAAACGGCATGGTCAGATGTGCACATGGTATTCTTCCGGTGCCGGC